>CBINDH010000083.1:0-9585 GCA_966249365.1 uncultured Xylanimonas sp.
GGCGGCGTCTGGGGTGTCGTCGTCGTGTTCGTGATCCTGGTCGTCCTCGCCGGGTGGATGTACCGGCACTCGCGCAGGACGGCGGTCGGCGCGCACAACGTCAACGCCGAGTGGGCGCCCGACGCGGCGCCCACCCGCTGATCGGAGGACTCGTGGACATCGACCTGGGCGGCATCGGCCTCTCGGTCCTGCAGGTGCTCGGCGTGGGCCTGCTGTTCGGCGCGGGTCTGCCGGCGCTGTTCGCCCTCGGCATGCGCTCGCTCGCGAAGGTGCCGCCGGGCCACCCGTTCGACCCCGAGTCGGACGAACGCCCGCCGACGACAACCGCAGGGCGTGCGGGCGCCATCGTCTGCTTCGGCCTGTGCGTCCTGGTGGCGGCGTTCGGCGTCGTCGTCATCATCTATGGCAAGCAGATGTTCGGAGGGTGAGGCACAGGTGATCGAGCACGAGGGCCGCATGGCCCGGATCCTCGGCTGGCTGCGCGGCGGCTACCAGGAGGGCGAGGTTCCGTACCAGGACTACGTCCCCCTCCTCGAGGTGCTGCACCGCCGGCTGACCGACGCGGAGGTCGACGCCGTCGTCGGCACGCTCATCGAGGACACACCCGAGCCGCTGCGGCGCGACGAGATCGTCGCCGCGATGAAGCGGCGGGTGCTGGAGCGTCCCACCGAGGACGACATCGCCCGCGTGGTCAAGCGGCTCGAAGGGGCCGGCTTCACCGTCGACCCGGGCGACGAGGGCCCCGGCGTCGCGGTGCGCGAGGACTTCTGACGGTGGCCGGGTCTCGGGCCGGTAACCTTCCCGGTCCCGCGTGGCGGGGCTCGTCACGGATGGGGAAGGATGGACGCGTGGAATCCCGTCACGTACGACCGCTGCGTCGGACGCTGGCCCCCACGCTCACCCTCGTCCTCGCGGGCGGGCTCGTGGGGTGCGCGCCGGACGCCGACGACGATGCTCTGCCCCCTGCCCCTGCCGTGGCAGTCCGGGAGCTGGAGCTCCACACGCCGACGCTGCCCGCGACCGACCCCGCGGAGCTCGCGCTCGCGGCGAGCCAGCTCGTCTTCGACGCGGCGCCCGTGCTCGTCGTCGCGTCGGCCGGCGACGAGTCGGCCGAGCCCGCGCTGACCGCCGTCGCGACGGCGCTGGACGCCCCGGTGCTGCTCGCGGACGGCCCGTCCGACCGCGCCGTCCTCTCCGAGGCCGAACGGCTCGGGGCCCGTGCCGCCGTCGTGGTCGAGCAGGGCCGGCTCCCCGTCGACGGCGAGGCGGAGACGACGTCGCCGGCCGAGGCCACCGCGCGGGCCGCCGGCCTGCAGGTGACCCTCTTCGACCCGGACATGACGGTCCCCGGCGTGGGCGGCGGCGCCACGATGGACCCGGACGTTCTCGCCGACCTGCGCACCGAGCTCGGCGAGGCGGTGCCCGAGTCGGCGCCCCCGCTGCTGACCGAGGTGCTCGCCCTGGTGGACCCCGCTCCCGGGCAGGAGGCGGCGCTCGCGACGCTGCGCGCCGCCGGGTCCGTCACCCAGGTCGTCGCGGGCGGTGACGCGGGAGCCGCGGCGGAGTCCGTGCGGAGCCTCAACGACGCGCAGGCGCTGACGGTCGTCGGTGTCGGGCCCGGCTTCGCAGATGCGGCCGTGTTCGCCTGGCAGGTGGCTGCGGCCGAGAAGGGCCTGCTGCTGCCGAACGGCACGCAGCGCCTCGCGACGTCGTCGTTCGCGGCGACGTCGGCGCGCGTCAGCGACGGGACCGAGCGCATCCTCGCGGCGACCGACGACGACCCGCCGGCCGACCCGACCGACCCCGCGACGCCGATGCCGACGCTCGTGCTGCGGGCCTCGGCCCGCACGTGGAGCGCGGGTCCAGACAAGACGTTCGTGCGCGCCGAGACGGTCGAGGACCTCACGCCGCTCGTCGAGGCGGCGCGGCGTCAGGGCCGCTACGTGGTGCTCGAGCTCGAGGGCGGCAGCATCGAGCTGCTCGACCAGGTGCGCGCGCTCGACCCGCTGGTCGCCGAGGGTGGTGTCGGCGTGCTGGTGCACCCCGAGCAGCGTCGTTCGGGCGCGGGCCGCAAGCGGGGCGGCGAGGTCGAGGTCGCCGAGCTGCAGGCCGTCGTCGACCACCTGACCGCTCTGACCACCGACAACGCGCTGCCGCAGATCCTGCTTGCCGTAGACTCGCTCGACTCCGCCGTCGACGGCGTCGACGACCTCGTGGTCCCGCCGCAGGTCGCGGTTCTCGACGCCGACAGCTTGGAAGGACTCCGATGACCTCAGCGTTCCCTCTGGTCCCGTGGCCGACGTCCGTTGCACCGGGGGAGGGAACGCTCGATGTCGCGCGCGTCGTCGTCGTCTCTGACGAGCCGCTGCGCTGGACGCCGCTCGCGACCGAGCTCCTCGCCCCGCTCGGGGTCGAGGTGACCGGAGCCGGTCCGCAGGTCCTGGCCAAGCCCGGCGCCGCCCTCGCGGGCGTGGTGGTCGAGCTCGCGCTCGAGTCCGAAGGCGATGCCGCCTCCGACGACGAGTCGTACACGCTCGAGGTCGGCGCCGACGGCGCGCGCATCACCGCACCGGCGGAGAGCGGGCTGCTGCACGGCCTGCGCAGCCTGCGCCAGCTCGTCGGGCCCGAGCGCACGGCGCCCGTCGTCGTCGTGCACGACGCCCCGCGGTACGCGTGGCGCGGGCTGTCGCTCGACATCGCCCGGCACTGGTTCGGTCCCGAGGTGCTGCGGCGTGTCGTCGACCTGGCCGGCGTCTACAAGCTGCGCGTGCTGCACCTGCACCTGACCGACGACCAGGGCTGGCGCCTCGAGATCCCGTCGCGCCCGGCGCTCACGGAGATCTCGGGCCGCACGCAGTCCGGCGGGCTGGTGCCCGAGGGCGAGCGCGGCTACCTCACGGTCGACGAGTTCCGGGAGCTGCAGGAGTACGCGGCGGCCCGGTTCATCGAGATCGTGCCCGAGATCGACCTGCCGGGGCACACCAACGCCGCGACGCACGCGTGCGGCGAGCTGATGCCCGACGGCGTGCCGACGGACGCGTACGGCGGCATGGAGGTCGGCTTCAGCCAGCTCTTCGCCGACAACCCGGTCACCGAGCCGTGGATCCGCGACGTGCTGAGCGACGTCGCCGCGGCCACGCTCGGGCGGTACGTGCACGTCGGCGGCGACGAGTGCCACACCATGCAGGAGCCCGAGTACACGCAGCTCGTCGAGATCGCGCTCGACGCCGTGCGCGCCGCCGGCAAGACCCCGGTGGCCTGGCAGGAGGCCGCCCCGGCGCAGTTCCGACCGGGCGAGGTGCTCCAGTACTGGCAGCCGCGCATCGACCCGGCGGCGCTGGTGCGTGCCGCCGAGGACGGCGCCCGGTTCGTCATGTCGCCGGCGTCGCACGCCTACGTCGACATGATGTACGAGCCCGGGCACCCGCTCGGGCAGGACTGGATCGGCCACGTCGACCTGCACGACTCCTACGAGTGGGAGCCGACCGCGACGGTCCCGGGCCTGCCGCCCGAGTCCGTCATCGGTGTCGGTGCGGCGCTGTGGACCGAGACGATCGAGACGCCCGACCACATCTTCTCGATGCTGCTGCCGCGCGTCCCGGCCGTCGCCGAGGTCGCCTGGACGGCCGCGGCGAACCGGGACTGGCAGTCGTTCCGGACCCGGATCGTGGCCCACGCCCGCACCTGGGACGCCGAGGGCTGGGCGTGGCACCCGAGCAAGGACGCCGCCTGGGCCTGAGGGCTACACCCAGTTCTGCAGGCGGAGCACCATCTGCCAGTACTTGAACGGCACCTCCTGGGCCGTCCACAGCGGGTAGAAGATCGTCGAGACCGCCACGATCATGATGACGATGACGCCCGCCGTGAGCACCACCCTCTCGCGCGCGGCGGGCTTGCCCTCGGTCTGCTCGACCGCGACGACGAGCGGGTACAGCAGCGTGAGCACCACCCAGGGCGTGAACGCGATCGTGTAGAAGGTGAACATCGTGCGCTGGGTGTCCATGTACGTGACGACCCACGGCAGCCAGCCGGCGACGGTGCCCGACAGCACGGCGATCGCACGCCAGTCGCGGCGCATGATCCCGAGCACGATCACGGCGATGATCGCCAGGGCGGCGAGCCACCACAGCAGGGGGTTGCCGAGCGAGGTGATGGCCGACGTCGTCTCGCTCCCCTCGACGCGGTCCCACCAGAACGACGTGGGCCGCCACTGGATGATCCAGCCGACGGGGTTCGACCGGTAGTTGTGGTCGGACGTCAGCCCGGTGTGGAAGCTCCACATCTGCTGGTGGTACTGCACGAACGACCGCAGCGCCTCGGGCAGCCAGGTGATGCCCTCGCCCGGGTTCTCGGCGGCCCACTGCCGGCCCCACGCGCCCGGCGTCGCGAACCACGACCACCAGCTCGCCACGTAGACCAGCAGCGCGGTCGGCACGATCTGCACGAACGCCGGCAGGCCGTCCACGACGACGCCGTCCTCCCACCAGCGGCCGATGCCGGCGCGGCGCCGCGCGGTGACGTCCCAGAGCACGGTCAGCAGGCCGAACACGGCCACGAAGTACAGGCCCGACCACTTGACGCCGCACGCCAGGCCGAGCGAGACGCCCGCGGCCAGCCGCCACCAGCGGAACCCGAGCCGCGGCCCGTACCGCGAGACGTTCCCGCCCGCGTCGACGATCGCCGCGACCCGGTCCGCGAGCCGCCGTCGGGCCCAGTCCCGGTCGACGAGCAGGAGCCAGAACGCGAGCAGCGCGAAGAACATGAGGAACTGGTCGAGCAGCGCGACGCGCGAGTGCACGATCGCCGCGCCGTCGACGGCGAGCAGCAGGCCCGCGACCAGACCCATCGCCGTCGACGCGAACAGGCGCCGCGCGACCCGGATGATCAGCAGCACCGCGAGGATGCCGAAGACGGCGTTCGCGAACCGCCACGCGAACGACGACGTGGCGCCGCCGCTGACGTCCATCCCGAGCGCGATGAGCCACTTGCCGACCTGCGGGTGGACGACGTACGCGGCCTGGTTGAGGTACGTCTCGACGTTGCCCGCCTCGAACGCCGGGTTCGGCGTGTCGGGCCACTGCGCCTCGAAGCCGAGCCGCCCGAGCGTGAACGCGTCCTTGACGTAGTACGTCTCGTCGAACACGAGGTGCGGCGGCCGGCCCAGGTTCTGCAGCCGCGCCACCGCGGCGAGGGCCAGGACGAGGATCGTGCCCGCCCAGTCGACGAGCCGGTCGTACCGCGCGGTGCCGAGCGCCACCCGGCGACGGCCCAGCAGGGTGCGCAGGAGGCGGTCGCGCGTCGACTCGCCGGGGACGCCGTCCGTGTCGCCCGAGGTGTCGGCCGCTCGGACCGTGGGCTCCGAGAGCGAGCCCGTCGCGAGCGGGAGCGGGCCGGTCGCGACGCTCACCTCGCCCAGGGAGCGGGCGCGCACGGGCGGCGGAGCATCCACGAGCGGCGACTCGGCAGGTCGGCTGGTCGCACCGGGGAAGGAGTCCTGGGGGTCGGTCACGCTCGCATCGTAGGGGGCGTGGGATCGTAGGGGCCATGAAGCGCAACCCGGGGCAGGTATCCCGGCCCGACGACGACGTCACCGGTGACCAGGGGCGGGACGCTGCGGCGGCCGGCGGAGCGGGCGAGGGCCGGCCGGCGCGCGAGGCCGGTTCGCTCGTCCTCGCCGCGACGCCGATCGGCAACGCCGAGGACGCCTCGCCGCGCCTGCGCCGCCTGCTCGCGACCGCCGACGTCGTCGCCGCGGAGGACACCCGCCGCCTGCACGCCCTCGCGGACCGGCTGGGCGTCACGGTGCGCGGACGCGACGTGTCGTTCTACGAGCACAACGAGGTGGCCCGCGCGGACGAGCTGCTCGACGTCGTCGAGGGCGGCGGCACGGTCGTCGTCGTGACGGACGCCGGGATGCCCGCCGTCTCGGACCCCGGGTTCCGCGCGGTCGCGCGCGCCGTCGAGCGTGGCGTGCGCGTGACCGCCGCTCCCGGGCCGTCGGCGGTGCTCAGCGCGCTCGCCCTGTCCGGCCTGCCGACCGACCGGTTCACGTTCGAGGGCTTCACGTCGCGCAAGCCGGGGGAGCGGGCACGGGCGCTCGCCGCGCTCGCCGCGGAGCCGCGCACGATGGTGTTCTTCGAGGCGCCGCACCGGATCGCGGCGACGCTCGCCGCCATGGCCACCGCGTTCGGCGCGGACCGGCCCGCCGCGGTGTGCCGCGAGCTCACCAAGACGTACGAGGAGGTGCTGCGCGGCCCGCTGTCCGTTCTCGCGGAGCAGGTCGCGGCACGCGAGGCCGACGGCGGGCCCGGGCTGCGCGGCGAGATCTGCGTCGTCGTCGGGGGAGCGCCCGCGGCGGCGACACCGTCGACGCAGGACCTGGTCGCCGAGGTCCTGGCACGGGTCGACGCGGGCGAGCGCCTCAAGGAGGCGTCGGCCGACGTCGCGGCCGCCGCGGGCATCAGCCGCCGCGACCTGTACAACGCGGCCCTGGCGGCGCGCTAGACGGAACCCCTGGTGGTCGAGCCACGTCGAAACCACGACTGGCCGTCATCTCTGCTGGTTGAGCCCCGTCGAAACCACGCGCACACCACGTCGGGGTTTCGACGGGGCTCAACCAGCAGAGGGGGTCAGGCTCACGCCCGCCGCCGCCAGCTCGGCTTCCGCCTGGGCGCCCTGCTCCGCGCTGACCGGGATCGTCAGGTCCGTCAGGACGCGCGTGTCCCAGCCGAGGCGGGCCGCGTCGAGCGCGGTGCGCTTGACGCAGTGCGACAGCACCAGCCCGACGACGTCGACGCCGTCGACGTCCGCGTCGCGGAGCAGCTGCTCGAGCGTGCGCCCGGACGCCTCGACGCCGTCGAACCCGGAGTAGCCGGGGTCGAACTGGCCCTTCTTGATCGACGCGTCGAACGTCATCCCGGCGAGCGCGGGGTGCAGCTCCGCGTTCGCCGAGCCCGCGACGCCGTGCGGCGGCCACGAGTCGACGAAGTCGGGGGTGTCGCTGAAGTGCTCGCCGGGGTCGACGTGCCAGTCCTGCGTGGTCACGACGACGGCGTAGCGGTCGCGGTGCGCGCGCAGGTAGGCCGCCACGTCGGCGGCGACCTGGTTGCCGCCGTCGACGGCGAGCTCACCTCCCTCGCAGAAGGTGGGCTGCACGTCGACGACGATCAGGGCACGGCTGGAGGTCATACCCCCAAGCCTGTCACGCGGTCGGGGCCGCGGGTCCGTCCGGACGGTTGAACCGCTCGTTGATCTCGCCCTGGACGCGGTCGCCGATCGGGCGGGCAGCCTTCACCAGCCGGTCGTCGACCATGTCGTAGACGATCGTGCCGACCCACACGATGAGCGTGGCCCACACCCAGGTCCAGAAGCCGCGGATGGTCATCGGGGTCAGGACCGTGGTGATGATGAGCGACAGCAGCACCGTGATCAGCCCGATGACCCACGTGTACCCGTGGACGCTGCCGCTGAGGGTGCGCGTGAGCACCGGTCGGAGCAGCGTGATCGACAGGGTGAACAGCGCCCAGGCGATCAGGCCGGCCCACCACGGCACGCGCATGTTGTCGAGGATGAGGTCGGCGATCGTCAGCGTCACGCCGTAGGCGATGGCGGCGACGATGAAGCTCAGCACTCTCGGGTTCACGGATCCTCCAGGTTCGATGAGTCCATCCCTTCTGACCAGCGTAAGCACGCATCTCTCCTGGCGCCTGGCGATGGATGCGTCCACGATGGCCAGGTGAGGCGAGGACGCGGGGTATGGGTGTGCGCAGGGGTGGGCGCGCTGCTGCTCGCCGGCTGCTACCCGGCCGGGTCGCCGGAGCCGGGGCCGCTGCCGTCCGCCTCCGCGCCGGCGGACGGCCCGACGACGCCCGCGTCTCCCGCGTCGCCCGACACCGCGGGGGACCGCGTCGCGGCGCCGGCCTCGGGCCCGGTCACCGCCGACGTCACCGTCGCCGCCTCCGGCCTGCCCGCCCCGTGGGCGCTCGCGACCCTGCCCGACGGCCGCTTCCTGGTCACGCTGTGCGACGAGGCGCGCGTCGTCGTCGTCGACCCCGACGACGGGTCGGTCACGCCCGTGGGCGGCGCGGGCGCGGAGCAGCTGCGCGACGAGACGGAGCCCGCGGGCGAGGGCGGTCTGCTCGGGGTCGCCGTCGCGCCGGGCGCTGCGGACGGCCCGATCGACGTCTTCCTGTACCGCACCGGCGACGACGACAACGCCGTCGTGCGCGCCGAGCTGACCCTCGACGGACCGGCGCTCGGCGAGCTGACGACGGTGCTCGACGGCATCCCCCGGGCGGGCAACCACAACGGCGGACGCCTCAAGGTCGGCCCGGACGGCTTCCTCTACGTCACCACGGGCGACGCCGCCGAACGGTCGCGGTCGCAGGACCCGGACGGCCTGGGCGGCAAGATCCTGCGGATCACGCCCGACGGCGAACCCGCACCGGGCAACCCGGTTGCCGGGTCGCCCGTGTGGAGCCTGGGGCACCGCAACGTGCAGGGCATCGCGTGGGACGCCGCCGGGAACCTCCTCGCGAGCGAGTTCGGGCAGAACACGTGGGACGAGCTCAACCAGGTCGTGCCGGGCAGCAACTACGGCTGGCCCGTCGTCGAGGGCGCGGACGACGTCGGGCAGGGTGAGCCGGTGCTCGGCCCCGCCGTCGTGGACGGGTTCACGCGGCCCCTGACGATCTGGCGCACCTCCGACGCGTCGCCGTCGGGCCTCGCGGTGACCGACGACGCCGCGTACCTGGCGTCGCTGCGCGGTCAGCGGCTGTGGCGCGTGCCGCTGGAGACCGCCGGCGACGTCGTGCGGGTCGGGCCGGCGCAGGTGCTGCTCGACGGCGAGGGGCGGCTGCGCGACGTCGTCGCCGACGCCGACGGCTCGCTGTGGGTGCTGACGAACAACACCGACGGTCGCGGCAGCCCCCGCCGCGACGACGACCGGCTGCTCCACGTGGTGGTATCTCCGGGCTGAGCGCACCGCGGCGCAACTACGATGGGCCGCATGCCCGCGAAGCCGTTCTATCTGACGACGCCGATCTACTACGTCAACGACGCCCCGCACATCGGGCACGCGTACACGACGGTGGCGGCAGACGTCGTCACCCGCTGGCACCGCCAGCGGCAGGAGGATGTCTGGTTCCTCACCGGGACCGACGAGCACGGCGAGAAGGTGCTGCGCACCGCGCAGGCGAACGGCGTCACGCCGCAGCAGTGGGCCGACAAGCTCGTCGAGGAGGCGTGGAAGCCCGTGCTCGACACGCTCGACGTGCGCAACGACGACTTCATCCGCACCACGGAGTCCCGCCACGAGAACGCGGTGCAGGCGTTCCTGACGGACCTGCACGACAAGGGCGAGATCTACGAGGGCAGCTACGAGGGCCCGTACTGCGTCGGCTGCGAGGAGTACAAGCTCCCGGGCGACCTCGTCGACGGCACCGGTGAGTTCGAGGGCCAGAAGGTGTGTCCGATCCACCTCAAGCCGGTCGAGATGCTCTCGGAGCAGAACTACTTCTTCCGCATGAGCGCGTACGCCGACCGTCTCCTCGCGCTCTACGAGGAGCACCCGGAGTTCGTCCAGCC
>CBINDH010000084.1:0-9567 GCA_966249365.1 uncultured Xylanimonas sp.
GTGAGCTTCGAGGGCCTGCGCGAGGCCGGGCAGTCGCTGTCGCAGCCGGTCTGGGGCATGCCGCTCGCCTTCTGGTCGGGCCTCCTGCTCTTCATCGGCGCCTGCGGCAAGTCGGCGCAGATCCCGCTCTACGTCTGGCTGCCCGACGCCATGGCCGGCCCGACGCCGGTCTCGGCGCTCATCCACGCCGCCACCATGGTCACCGCCGGCGTCTACCTGCTCGTGCGCTCCGCGCCCGTGCTCGAGGCCGCGCCGACCGCGCAGCTCGTCGTCGTCATCATCGGCGCCGTCACGCTCCTGTTCGGTGCGATCGTCGGTTGCGCGAAGGACGACATCAAGAAGGCCCTCGCGGCCTCCACGATGAGCCAGATCGGCTACATGATGCTCGCCGCGGGCCTCGGCCCGATCGGGTACGCGTTCGCGATCTTCCACCTGGTGACGCACGGCTTCTTCAAGGCCGGGCTGTTCCTCGGTGCGGGCTCCGTCATGCACGCCATGGACGACTCGGTCGACATGCGGCGCTTCGGCGGCCTGATGAAGGCGCTGCCGTGGACCGCCGCGACCATGGGTCTGGGCTGGCTCGCCATCCTCGGCGTCCCGCCGTTCTCGGGCTACTGGTCGAAGGACAGGATCATCGAGGCCGCGTTCGTGGGCGAGGGCTGGCGGCCCTGGGTCTTCGGCACCGTCACCCTCATCGGCGCCGGCATCACCGCGTTCTACATGTCCCGCCTGTTCTTCATGACGTTCGCGGGCCGCAAGCGCTGGCCGAGCCACGACGGCCACGAGGTGCACCCGCACGAGTCGCCCGCGCTCATGCGCTGGCCCATGGTCATCCTGGCGATCGGCTCGGTGGCCCTCGGTGGCCTCCTCGCGTGGGGCGACGGGTTCACGACCTGGCTCGAGCCGGTGACCGGCCACGCCGAGCACCACGAGCCCGTGCTGCCCGTGCCGGTGATCGTCGCCGCGACGCTGATCCTCGTCGTCCTGGGCGTCTGGCTCGCGTTCCGCATGTACGCGATCGGCCCGGTGCCGACCGAGGCGCCGCGCTCGAACGCGCTCGTGCGCGCCGCCCGCGCGGACCTGTACCAGGACCCGGTCAACGAGGCGGTCGCGATGCTGCCCGGTCAGGTGCTCACGCGCACCCTTGTCTACGCCGACCGCACCGCCGTCGACGCCGGCGCCCTCCAGCTCGCCTCGGGCGTGCGCCGGGCCGGTGACGGGATCCGGAAGGCTCAGAACGGTTACGTCCGGACCTATGCGGCCACGTCGCTGGGCGGCCTGCTGGTCGTCGCCGCGATCGTGTGGGCCCTGGCCGGCTGAGGAAGGACGACACACATGTTCCCCTGGCTGACCGCCCTCATCGTCTGGCCGCTCGTGGCCGCGCTGGCCACGGCGCTGACCGGCCGCGGCCGCGGTGCCGCCACCGGCAGCGCCGCCAAGGCGCGCGTCGTGGCCCTCGTCGGCTCCCTGGTCGAGGTCGCGCTCGGCGTCGGCGCGTTCGTCGCGTTCGACACCGCGCGCGCCGCCGAGCACCAGCTCGTCGAGACCCACCAGTGGATCCCGCAGATCGGCACGAGCTACGCCGTGGGCGTCGACGGCGTCGGGCTGCTCCTCGTGGGCCTGTCCGTCGTGCTGGTGCCGCTCGTGATCCTCGCGGCGTGGAAGGAGCAGGGCGGCGACCACGCCAAGCTGCGCAAGTACCTCGCCGTCGTGCTGGTGCTGGAGTCGTTCATGGTCGCGGTGTTCGCCGCGCGTGACGTCTTCCTGTTCTACGTGCTGTTCGAGGCCATGCTCATCCCCGTCTACTTCCTCATCGGCGGGTTCGGGCAGGGCGCGCAGCGCCGCTACGCCGCGGTGAAGTTCCTGCTGTTCTCGCTCGCCGGTGGCCTCGTCATGCTGGTCGCCGTCGTCGCGCTGTACCTCCAGGTGCCGGCCGCGGACCGCGGACCGCAGACGTTCCTCACCGAGAACCTCACGGGGCTCGAGCTGTCGACGACCACCGGGCGCCTCATGTTCGCCGCGTTCTTCCTCGCGTTCGCGATCAAGGCGCCGATGGTCCCGGTGCACTCGTGGCTGCCCGACGTCGCGGAGAACTCGACGCCCGGCACCTCGACGCTGCTCATCTCGGTGCTCGACAAGGTCGGCACCTTCGGGATGCTCACCCTGTGCCTGCCGCTGTTCCCGGAGGCCTCGCGCTGGGCGGCGCCGTTCGTCGTCGTCCTCGCCGTGATCTCGATCCTGTACGGCGCGATCCTCGCGATCGGGCAGACGGACCTGCTGCGCCTCATCGGCTACACGTCGGTGTCGCACTTCGGGTTCATCATCCTGGGCATCTTCACGTTCACGTCCACGGGCACGTCGGGCTCGAGCTTCATGATGCTCAACCACGGCATCTCGACCGGCGCGATGTTCCTCATCGCGGGCTTCGCGATCGCGCGGCACCCGGAGCGCAGCCAGCGCATCGCCGACTACGGCGGGCTGCGCATCGCGGCCCCCGTCCTCGGCGGCACGTTCCTGGTCGCCGGCCTGAGCGTCGCCTCGCTGCCCGGTCTGTCGACCTTCGTCTCCGAGATCCTCGTGTTCCTCGGGACGTTCTCCGCGGTCAAGTGGGCCGCGATCGTGGCGGTCCCCGCCGTCGTGCTCGCCGCCGTCTACGTGCTGCTGACCTACCAGCGGATGTTCAACGGCTCCGTCCCGGCCGGGCTCGCCCCGGACGGCAAGGTGGCAGACCTCGACGCGCGTGAGCGCACCGTCGCGGGCGTGCTCATCGCGCTGCTGCTGGTGCTCGGCTTCATGCCGAGCCTCGGCCTGCGCTACGTCGACGCCCCCGCGGCCACGACGATCGAGCAGGTCGGCGAGACCGACCCGCAACCCGTGCTGGGCGCCGCCCCCGCACCTGCGAGCACCGAGGAGGTCGCGGCGTGAACGAGTTCATCCCTCCGCACATCGACTGGGCGGCCCTGTCGCCCGTGATCATCGTGCTGGGCGCCGGCATCATCGGCGTGCTGGTCGAGGCGTTCGTGCCCGCGCGGGCCCGGCGGACGGTCCAGCTCGTCCTGTCGCTGGGTGCGCTCGCCGGCGCGGTGGTGGCCGTCGGGCTCCTGTGGGGCACGGTTCAGGACCACGCGCTGCTCACGGTCGGCGACAGCTACGACCTGACGCCGTTCGGCCTGGCCATCCAGGGCATCGTCGCGATCCTCGCGTTCGTCGCGGTGCTGGTCATGGCCGACCGCAGCGGCGGCCAGGACGCGTTCGCGCCGACCGCGGCCGCGGTGCCGGGCAGCCGGTTCGAGGAGGAGGCCCGTCGCGCGGGCCTGCAGCAGACGGAGATCTTCCCCCTGACGCTGTTCTCCACGGGCGGCATGCTGCTGTTCGCGGCGACCGACGACCTCATCGTGCTGTTCGTCGCGCTCGAGGTGCTGAGCCTGCCGCTGTACGTGCTGGCCGCGACGGCCCGCCGTCGCCGCCTGTTCAGCCAGGAGGCCGCGTTCAAGTACTTCCTGCTGGGCGCGTTCACCTCCGCGCTGACGATCTTCGGCATCGCCCTGCTCTACGGCTTCGCCGGCTCGGTCCACCTGCCGGTCATCGCGGACGCGCTCGCGGGCCGCGGTGACACCCCCCTGCAGGGTCTGCACGCGCTGGCCATCACCGGCATCGTGCTGCTGAGCGCGGGGCTGCTGTTCAAGGTCGGTGCGGCTCCGTTCCACACCTGGACGCCGGACGTCTACACCGGTGCCCCGACGCCGGTCACCGGCTTCATGGCGGCGTGCACCAAGGTCGCGGCCTTCGGTGCCCTGGTGCGCGTGCTGTTCTACCTGGGTCAGGGCTTCGACGCCGCGACCCGGCACGAGGTCCAGGTCCTGCTGTGGTCCGTGGCGATCCTCACCATGCTCATCGGTACCGTCGTCGGTGTCGTGCAGACGGACATCAAGCGGCTGCTCGCGTACTCCGCGATCGCGCACGCGGGCTTCGTGCTCGTCGCCCTCGTGGGCTTCGACGAGACCGGCGCGGCGGCCGTGCTGTTCTACCTGCTCGGCTACGGCCTGGCGACCGTGGGTGCGTTCGCCGTCGTGAGCCTGGTGCGCGAGCGCCTGGCCACGGGCGGGGGCGAGAAGGACGCGGTCATCCTCGGCGAGGCGACCCACCTCGCGCAGTGGGCGGGCCTGGGCCGCAAGGCGCCGTGGCTCACCGCGGCCTTCGCGCTGTTCCTGCTGTCGATGGCGGGCATCCCGCTCACCGCCGGGTTCGTCGGGAAGTTCCAGGCGTTCTCCGCCGCGGTCGGCGCGGGCGCGTGGCCGCTCGCCCTGATCGCCGTGGTCGCCTCGGCCATCTCGGTCTTCTACTACATCCGGATCATCGTGCTCATGGTGCTCACCCCGGCCCCCGACGCGGCGGTCGAGGCGGCTGCCGGCAGCAGCGTCTCCGCTGCTCACGTGGGCGACGGCACCACCACCGCGACCGAGGCGCGGCCCGTCGCACGGGCCGTCGTCACCGTCCTGACCGGGTGGGGACCGGCCGCGATCGTCGTCGCGGTCTGCGCGATCGGCGTGGTCCTGCTGGGCGTGGCTCCGTCGTGGGTTCTCGATCTGGCGGCCGGGGCGGCTAAGTTCGTCCCGTGAGTCAGCACCACCAGCCCGCCACCGCCTCGTCGACGATGGCCATCCCGCTCGCCGATCCCGCCCTCGCGGCGCGGCTCGGCGAGCGGATGGCCGTCGTCGAGCAGGCCCTGGCCGACGCCGTCGCCAACGCCGACCGCCTGGCCGACGACGCCGCGCACCACCTCGTGGCGGCGGGCGGCAAGCGCCTGCGCCCGTTCCTGACCCTCCTTGCAGGCGAGCTCGGCGACGGCGCGCGGCCGGAGCTGATCGACGCTGCGCTCGTCGTCGAGCTGACGCACCTCGCGTCGCTCTACCACGACGACGTCATGGACTCCGCGCCGCTGCGGCGCGGTGCCCCGAGCGTGCACTCGGTGTGGGGCAACACGGTCGCGATCCTCGTCGGCGACCTGCTGTTCGCGCGGGCGTCGGCCCATGTGGCCGGTCTGGGCCCCGAGGCGGTGCTCATCCAGTCCCGCACGTTCGAGCGCCTGTGCCTGGGTCAGCTCCACGAGACGACGGGCCCGCAGCCGGGCGAGGACCCGGTCGAGCACTACCTGGGCGTGCTCGCCGACAAGACGGCGTCGCTGCTGGCGACGTCCGCGCGCCTCGGCGCGATGTTCGGGGGCGCCCCGGCCGAGCTGGTCGAGGTCGTCGCCGCGTACGGCGAGAAGGTCGGCGTGGCGTTCCAGCTCGCCGACGACGTGCTCGACCTCGCGTCGCCGGGCGACGTGACGGGCAAGACCCCGGGCACGGACCTGCGCGAGGGCATCCCGACGATGCCGGGCCTCCTGCTGCGTCAGCGCGTCGCGCGCGGCGTCGCCGGCCCGGACGACGTCGCCCTGCTCGAGGCGCTCGACGGCGACCTGTCGAGCGACGAGGCCCTGGCCGACGTCGTCGCGCGGCTGCGGACGCACGAGGTTCTCGCCGAGACCCGGGCGCTGGCCGTCCGGTACGCCCGTGAGGCGGCGGCCGAGCTCGTGCCGCTGCCGCAGGGTCCGGTGCGCGAGGCCCTGGAGTCCTTCGCGGCGGCTCTGGCGGACCGCGCGGCCTGAGGTCGGGGCTGCGGTCGCCCACGCCGCGGCGACGCGGCGTCCGCATCCTGGGACCGGGCTGCCGGATTATTCGGAGATTTCACCCCCCGTCGCTACCCTTGGCGCGCCGCGGATCCGATCAATCCGCGTGGTGGGGGATCGATGTCAGCGCGGGGGGTCCGCAAGGCGACCGCTTCGACGACCGTCCTGGCCGTCGCAGCCGCTGGTCTGGTGACGGCGGCGGTGCTCTACGACGGTGAGGCACAGGCCGAGGTCACGCTCAACGACTCCGGCGTCTGGGTCACCAAGACGTCCGCGGGTCTCGTGGGCCGGTTCAACACCCAGTCGCAGGCGCTCGACGGGGTGCTGCTCGCGGGGTCGTCGAGCTTCGACGTCGAGCAGGCCGCCCAGCGCGTGCTGCTCACCGAGCCGGCGTCGTCGTCGGCCAAGTCGATCGACCCCGCGCACGTCGAGCTCGGTGGCGCCCTCCGTGCCCCGAAGGACGCGCTGATCGCCTCCGGCGGCGCGACGACGGCCGTCCTCGACACGGAAGCGGGCAAGCTCTGGGTCCTGCCCTTCGACTCGGCGTCGGAGTTCGACGCGGAGGACGACCCGGTCGCCACGCTCCCCGGCGCCCAGGCCCTGACGGTCGCGCACGACGGCACGGTGCTCGCCGTCGGCTCCGGCCAGGAGCCCGCGCTGGTGGCCGTCCCGACGACGCCCAAGGGCGCACCCGGCGAGCCCGAGCGGCACGACCTCGACGTCGAGCCGGGCGCGAGCCTGTCGGTGACGGCGGTCGGCGGCGACGCCGTCGTCCTCGACCGGTCGGGCGGGCGTCTCGTCCTGCCGGGCGGCACCGAGACGCTCCCGGGGGCGTCCGAGGCGCAGCTCCAGCAGCCGTCGGCGGCGTCGGACCGCGTGCTCGTGGCGACGGGTGCCGGCCTGGTCTCCCAGCCGCTGGGCGGCGGGCACGCCACCACGCGGCGCGCGAGCGGCCTGCCGGCCGCCCCCGTCCAGCTCGGCGGCTGCGCGTACGGCGCGTGGTCGCAGACCGGCCAGGTGCTGCGCGACTGCGAGGGCACCGACGACGACGTCGACGAGACGCTCGTGGGGCTCGCGCCCGACGCGCGGCTCGAGTACCGGGTCAACCGCGACGCCATCGTGCTCAACGACCTGGCCGCCGGCACGCTGTGGCTCGCCCAGAAGGAGTTCCAGCTCGTCGACGACTGGGAGCAGACGACGCCCAAGGACGCCGAGGGCGAGTCCACGGAGTCGGACGAGACCAAGCCCGAGCTCGTCGACCAGCTCGTCGCCGACCGCTCGCTGCCCAACCGTCCGCCGGTCGCGAAGGACGACGACCTCGGCGTCCGCGCAGGCCGCACGACGGTGCTCGACGTGCTGTCCAACGACGTCGACCCCGACGGCGACGTGCTGACCGCCTCCGTGCCGGGCGCCCCGAGCGGCATGAGCGTCGTGCCCGTGCTGGGCGGCGCCGCGCTGCAGGCAGACGTGCCCGCGGACGCGTCCGGGAGCTTCTCGTTCGGGTACACGGTCTCCGACGGCCGCAAGGGCAGCGCCGCCGCGACCGTGTCGGTGCGCGTCGTGCCGGACGACGTGAACTCGCCGCCCGCGCAGACGGGCGAGCCGGTGCTGAGGATGGCGCGCGGCGGCGTCGCGTCCATCAACGTGCTGCCGTACTTCCGCGACCCGGACGGCGACTCGCTCGTCCTCGCGAGCGCCGACGCGACGGTGTCGGGCGACGAGGCCCGGTTCCGCCCCGACGGGCGCGTCGAGGTGCACGACGGCGGCGGCGCGACCGGTCGCAAGGTGGTCGACCTGACCGTGGCCGACGACCACGGCATGACGATCACGGGCACGCTCCTCATCGACGTCGTGGCGACGAACGAGCCGCCGATGCCGCGCAGCGACCACGTCGTGGTCGTCGCGGGGCAGGCCGTGACGGTCTCGCCGCTGACGAACGACACCGACCCCAACGGCGACGCCCTGCGGCTGGTGCGGGTCGACGAGCACGCGCCCGCGCAGATCACCCCGAACTACACGGCCGGCACCTTCCGGTTCGTGAGCGTCGAGCCGGGCAGCTACGACGTCACCTACCAGGTCTCCGACGGCCCGAACGCGTCGCTCGGCCTCGTGCGCGTCGACGTGCTGTCCCCGCCCGACGGCGTGGGGGCGCCGGTCGCGGTCGCCGACGAGGTGCTGCTGCCCGCGGGCGGCTCGGCGCTGGTCGACGTGCTCGCCAACGACACCGACCCCGCGGGAGGCGTGCTCGTCGTCCAGTCCGTCAGCGTGCCGGACGACGCGGGCGTCACCGTGGCGGTGCTCGCCCACCACGTGCTGCGCGTCTCGGAGGTGCGGCGCCTCGCCGAGCCCGTGCGCATCACGTACACGGTCTCGAACGGCTCGCACACGACCGAGGGCTCGGTTCAGGTCATCCCGATCCCCGAGCCGGACACGCTGCGCCCGCCGGACGCGTCGCCCGACGAGATCTCCGTGCACACCGGCGACGTCGTCACGATCCCGGTGCTGGCCAACGACACCCACCCCGACGGCCTCGAGCTGTCGCTCGCGCCGGACCTGGTCGAGGCCCCCGACACGGCGCTCGGCGAGGCGTTCACCGCGCAGGACACCGTGCGCTTCCGGGCGGGCGGGCAGGGCGGCGTCGCGTACCTCGTCTACGAGGTGGTCGACCAGCGCGGCCAGCGCGACTCCGCGCAGGTCACGATCCGCATCCTCGACTCCGCCGAGAACGCCGCACCCATGCTCCCCGACGTCGAGGCCCGCGTGCTGGCCGGCAGCGCGGTCCGCGTCGTCCCGCCGCTCGCGGGCACCGACCCGGACGGCGACCTCGTCATGCTCGACGCGATCGCGACTCCCGCGACCAAGGGCTCTGCGCGCATCGTCGACGGCGCCATCGAGTACGAGGCCGGCACCGGCTCGTCGGGGCCGGACACGTTCACCTACCGCGTCGTCGACACGCGCGGGGCGACGGCGTTCGGCACGGTGCGCGTCGGCATCGCCCGGCCCGCGGAGACCAACCAGCCGCCGGTCGCGCTCGCCGACGAGGTGCGCGTGCGGCCCGGCCGGACGGTCGCCGTCGACGCCGCCGCGAACGACTCCGACCCGGACGGCGACCGCATCGGGCTCGTGCCGGGCACGCTCGAGGGTGCGGACGCGCTGGACGCGAAGGTCGTCGACGGCCTGGTCGTGCTGACCACGCCCGACGAGGCGGGTGTGCACACCTTCTACTACGGCGTCGAGGACACCTTCGCCGCCCGTGCGACCGGGTCCGTGACGGTCCACGTCGACCCCGAGGCCCCGTTGCTGCGCCCGGTCGCCCTCGACGACGTCGTGGTGCCCGCCGACGTGACGGGCGAGTCGGTGCGCGTCGCGGTGCTCGCGAACGACTCCGACCCCGACGGCGTCGCCGCCGACCTCGAGGTGACGGTCGACGAGGCCGCCGAGGCCGCGGGCGTGCGGGTGGACGGCTCCGAGATCGTCGTCCCCGTCGTCGGACGCGCCCAGGTGGTCACGTACACCGTGACCGACCGGGACGGGCTGACGGCCAAGGCGTTCGTGCGCGTGCCGCGCGACGGTGCGGGGCCGCGCCTGCGCGACGGCCTCGCCCTGGAGGTCGTCCAGGGCGAGCCGCTCGCGCTCGAGCTGGCCGACATCGTGGTGGTGGGCGAGGGACGCACCGCGCGCCTGACCGACACCGACCTCGTCGCCGCGGTGCCCGGCACCGTCGTCGTGACGGACCAGGACTCGCTCACCTACACCGCGCCGGCGGACTTCACGGGCCCGGCGACCGTGTCCTTCGAGGTGGCGGACGGCCCCGACGGCCGCACCGGTACCCGGACCGCGCTCCTCGTCGCGCCCGTCACGGTCACGGCGCCCGACAACCTGCCGCCCGCCTTCAC
>CBINDH010000085.1:0-9399 GCA_966249365.1 uncultured Xylanimonas sp.
GTCTCGGCGTATTCGTTCCACCCGACGGTCTTCTTGCCGAGGTCGTGCACGATGCCGACGGCCCGCTCCACGAAGGCGACGAACCCCTCGTGCCCGTACCGGTCCGTCATCGCCGTGGGCTCGTCGCCGCCGACGTGCAGGTACTCGCCGGGCGTCATCGCGGCGAACTGGCCGAGGACGTGCGCCGCGAACGTGTACGTGACCTCGGCGTCGGGGTCGAGGTACGAGTAGCCGACGTCGAGCGAGCCGTTGTGTGGGGCGGTCGGCTGGTCCGGCGTCGCCGCGTGGCTCGACCCGGGCGTGTTGAGCTGCGGGATCGCGTGCAGCGCCGCGTTGGTGTGCCCGGGCAGGTCCACCTCGGGGACGACCGCGATGTGCCGCCGCGCCGCGTACTCGACGATCCGGCGGTAGTCGTCCTGCGTGTAGAAGCCGGTTCGGCCGTCGGCACCCTCGTACCCCTCGCCCGTCATCGCGGTCGCGCCGGAGACCCGGGTGAGCAGCGAGTAGTCGATGTCGTCGCCGCGGGCACGGCCCTCGTTGGTGATCTCGACGCGCCAGCCCTGGTCGTTCGCGAGGTGCAGGTGGAGGACCGACATCTTGACCGCCGCCATGGCGTCGAGGATCGCCTCGATCTCCTCGACCGTCTGGAACGACCGGGCGACGTCGACCATCATCCCGCGGTAGGCGAACCGCGGGGCGTCCCGGATCTCGACCGCCGGCACCTGCCACACGGCGCGGACCGGGACGTCCGACTCGACGAACGCGGGCAAGAGCTGGCGGAGCGTCTGCACGCCGTCGAACAGCCCGCGTTCGCTCGCCCCGACGATCTCGACGCCGTCGGCACCCGCCGTCAGCATGTAGGCCTCGCCGCCGGTACCGCTGCCCACCGCCCCGCCGCGGGTATCGCTGCCCACCGCCCCGCCGCGGGTCGCGGCACTCTCCTCCGCGTCGCCGGTCTGGGCACGCACCGTCTCGTCGACCGCGAGGACGATGTCCGACGACGTCGCGCCCGTCGTCACGATGTCGACCGGGAACCCGGTCGACGGGCGCAGCACGGTCGCGAGGAACTCCGCGACGGCGGTCGCCTCCGCGCCGTCGGCGACGATCCGGGTCGACTCCGTGAGCTGGAACGGCCCGCCCGCGAGCGCCTCGACCTGGGCGGGCAGGGGCACGAGCCCGCGCGCCACCTCGGGGACGGGCACGTCGGACGAGTCGCGCTGGCCGAGGTACCACGCGACCCCGCCGGCTCCGCCGACCGCGACGGCGACCCCGAGCACCAGCGCGAGGGTGCGCGTCCGCACGCCGCCCCTCCGGCCCTGCGGCCCCGTCCCCATGCCGGGGACGCTAACGCAAACGCCCCACGACCCCCACCCCACCCCCGGCGCACCCCCCGCCGAGATGGCAGTTTCCGTCGGGTCGCGGGACCCCAGACCGACGAGTAATGCCATCTCGGCGGGGGTTCCGCGGGGTTATGCGAGGGTGGGGGTGATGCCGTGGTGGGTCAGGGCCTCGAGGAGGGCGGCCTGGCCGTCCTCGGCTCTCCAGTGCGTTGCCGCGAGGCCCGCCGAGACGGCCGCGTCGACGTTCGCGAGCGTGTCGTCGACGAACACGATCGACGCCGGGTCCGCTCCGATGCGCCGCGCCGCCTCGACGAAGAACGCGGGGTCGGGCTTCGCTACGCCGAGGTCGTACGAGTAGCAGCTCGTGTCGAACAGGGCGTCGTAGCCGAGCCGGGCGCGCATGTGCTCGCCCCGCTCACGCTCCTGGTTGGTGCCGAGGTGCACCCCGTACCCGCTGCGCCGCAGCGCCTCGACGACGGCGAAGGTCGCCTCGACCCGCTCGATGCGCAGCCAGACGTCGGCGTACACCTGCTCGACCGGCGCGGTCACCTCGTACTCGACGAGCAGGTCGGCCAGGAAGGGGAGGTACTCCCCGCCGCGCCCGGCGAGCATCTGGCGCTCTGCCGCCCACGCCCGGTGCAGGAGCTCCCGAGCCCGGTCGCCGGCGTGCCGCTCCATCCGGGCGTACCCCCCGCCGTCGGGCACCACCTGCAGGACGCCGTCGGCGTCGAACCGCACGTGCTGGATAACGGGAGCGCCGGCCGGCCAGGAGCCGTCGACCCTCACCGTGGCGGGCTTGCGCGGCGCGTCGTTCGCGGAGGCGGGCATGGGCCGATCGTGGCAGACCACCGCGTGGCGCGCCGCAGGATTTCGCCGTGCCGCGCGCCGTCAGGCGGGCCTCGCTACCGGTCAGTGGTTGCGCAGCGCGCTGATCAGGTCGCCCTTGTTCATCTTCGAGCGGCCGTCGATGCCGATCTCGGCGGCGCGCTTGCGCAGGTCCGCGACGGTCCAGTCGTCGTACGACCCCGACTCCCCGCCCTTGCGGCCGATCGCCGCGCGACCCTTCTTGCCGCCGCCGCGCGCCGCCGCGGCGTTCGCGATGCGTGCCGACTTCTCCTTGCTGTTGCCCTCGTCGCGGAGCTCCTCGTAGAGCTTCTTGTCCTTGACGCTGGGCCCGGGGCTGCGGCGTGGCATGGCGTGCTCCTCTCGACGGTTCCGACACCTCCACCGTCACGCCGCCCCACGGGACTCGCACGCCGCGGTCAGCGCACCGACACCGAGATCTCGTGCCAGCCCGTCGCGCCGTCGGGGGCGGGCGGCGCCTCCTCGCCGGTCTGCACCTGGCCGTCGGCGTCGGTCGCGCGCACGCGCAGCGCGTGGTCGCCGATGCCGGCCGCTGCGGCGTCCCACGCGTAGTGCCACTGCCGCCACGTGTCGGGGCCGACGGTGTCCGCGAGCGTCGCCGGCTCCCACGGCCCGTCGTCCACCCGCACCTCGACGCCGCGGATGCCGGTGTGCTGCGCCCACGCCACGCCGGCGACGACGACGGTCCCGCCGTCGGCGGCCGTGACGGTGGCCCGGTGCCTCGGCACGTCGATGCGCGACTGCAGCTTGACCGGACCGAGCTCGGACCAGCCGCGCGGCGTCCAGTACGCGACGTCGTCGGCGAACCTCGTGACCTTGAGCTCCGTGACCCACTTGGTCGCGGACACGTACCCGTACAGGCCTGGTACCACGAGCCGGGCGGGGAACCCGTGCTCGGTCGGCAGCGGCTCGCCGTTCATCCCGACCGCGAGCAGGCAGTCGCGGTCGGGGTCGAGCAGCACGTCGAGCGGCGTGCCGGCGGTGAAGCCGTCGATGCTGCGCGACAGGACCATGTCGGCGCCGACCTGGGGCCGGGCGCGCGCGAGGAGCTCGCGCACGGGGTATCCCAGCCAGAGCGCGTTGCCGACAAGGTCCCCGCCGACGAAGTTCGACACGCACGCGAGGGTCACGTGGTGCTCGACGAGTGGCAGCGCGAGCAGCTCGTCCCAGGTCAGCTCGAACGGCGCGTCCACGAGGCCGTCGACGCGCAGCGACCAGGTCTCGGGATCGACGACGGGCACGCGCAGCGCGGTGTCGATGCGGTAGAAGACTTCGTTGGGCGTGATGTACGGCGCGAGCCCGTCGATGCCGAGCTCGGCACCCGCCGGGACGGCGAGCGCCGCGGTGACGGGCGCGGGCAGCCGCCGCGCGCTCCGGACCGCGTCCACGGTGCGCGCGCCCGCCCCGACGACGCGCGACGCGGCGACCGCGACGACGGCGCCGACGGCGGCCAGCCCGCTGAGCTGGAGGAACCTGCGGCGGTCGAGCGCCGCCTCCGTCGTGGCGCCCGCCTGCGACGTCCCGGCGCCACCCGACGGCGCGGGCTCAGCCGCATCCTCAGCGCGTTGTGCCCCGGCGCCCCGCTGGCCCTCGTCGCCGCCCGAGGGCGCAGGGCCGGGCCGGACGGCGGTGCGTGGGGCGGCGCCCGTCGCGCCCGCTCCGCTGCCCACCGCGCGGTGGGCCCGTGCCGTGACCGCGTCCGGCACGCGGGCGACGAGCGCCCGGAGCAGCGGCACCGCGGCCCCGATGCCGATGACGCTCGGCACCGCCCACGTCGGGCTCGCACCGGGCCGCAGCGTCGCGACGACGGCGGCGACGACGCCGACGGCCGCCAGCAGCACGGCGCCCCACGGCGGGCGCTGTGCCTCGAGCACGCCGGCGAGGGCGGCGCCCGCGAGGAGCACCAGCCCCATCGTCACGAACAGCGCGGCCTTGTCCCCCGTGCCGAACAGCACGACGGCGGCGTCCTTGAGCCAGCCCGGCACGGCGTCGACGACGGCGGACCCGGCCGCGAGCACGGGGCTCGACGCGGGCGCCACGAACGCGGCGAGCAGCTCCGCGACGGCGAGCCCGACCGCGGCGGAGACGACGCCCGCGAGCGCCGCCCACCAGCTGCTCGCGGCGCGGCGCGAGACCGGCCCTGCGCCAACCCGCGTGGTGGCCATGCACCCAGAATCCCACCGCCCACCCCGCTTCGGGGCAGTTCCCTGCGCTGGGTTCGGCAAAGGGCGCTGTGTTCGGCAGTTGAAAGTGCCGAATCCGCAACTTCTTGCCGAACCCACTTGTTCTATAACCTCTAGAACTACTAGTCTTCATGTCCAGCGACAGTCCGCGACCGACAGGAGACACCGTGCCCGACCTCGACTCCATCTCCACCGCCGGCCTGGTGGCCATCGCGATCCTCGCGGTCGTGCAGCTCGCCCTGGCCGTGACCGCCCTGGTGCTGCTCGCCCGCACCCCGCGCGAACGGGTCGTCTTCGGTGCGCGCTGGCCGTGGGTGCTCATCATCCTCGCGTCGTCGATGATCGGCTCGGTCGTGTTCCTCGCCGTCGGACGCCGCCCCGCCCCCGCCGTCGAGCCGGTCCCGGCGACGGGGTCCCGCCACGACACGCAGGGCATCGTCGGCAGCCTCTACGGCGACCGCCCGTGACCGCGGCGATCGAGACCGCCGGACTGCGCAAGACGTACGGGAAGGCCCACGCGCTCGACGGCCTGGACCTGCGCGTCGAGCCCGGGTCGGTGTTCGGGTTCCTCGGCGCGAACGGCGCCGGCAAGACCACGACCGTGCGGATCCTGCTGGGCCTCGCCCAGGCGACGTCGGGCACAGCGCGCGTCCTCGGGCACGAGCCCGGCAGCCGCGAGGTGCGCGCCCAGGTGGGCTACTGCCCCGACGTGCCGGGCTTCCCCACCTGGCTCACCGCCCCCGAGGTGCTCGAGCACGTCGCGTCGCTGTTCGAGCTCCCCACGGACGTCGCCCGGCGGCGCGTCGGCGAGCTGCTGGAACTGGTGGGCCTGGCGGGCGTCACGTCGCGCGTCGGCGGGTTCTCGCGCGGCATGCGGCAGCGGCTCGGGCTGGCCCAGGCGCTCGTCAACGCCCCGCGGCTGCTCGTCCTCGACGAGCCGACGTCGGCGCTCGACCCCCTGGGCCGGCGCGACGTTCTCGAGCTGCTGGGCGAGCTGCGCGGGAAGACGACCGTCTTCTTCTCGACCCACCTGCTGCCCGACGTCGAACGCGTCTGCGACTCCATCGCGATCCTCGACCGGGGCCGCGTCCTGACGTCGGGTCCCATCGGCCAGGTCCGGGCGGAGTACGGGGGCGCCCAGGAGCGCCTCCTGGTCGAGGTCGACGACCCGGCCCGGCTCACCGCCGCGCTGACCGGCGAGCCGTGGCTCACCGCGACAGCCGACGGCGACGGGCCCGGCACGGTGCTGCTCACGGTCGCCGACGCCGACGAGGCCGCCGCCCGCATCCCGGCCGTGATCGTCGCGCTGGGCCTGCGCCTGCGGCGCCTCGAACGAAGGGAACGCACGTTGGAGGACCTGTTCGTGAACCTCGTGGGAGCGGACCGATGACGGGCGCGCTGCTGCGCCTGCGGGCCCGCGAGATCGTCCGCACGTGGCGGATCTGGGTGCTGCCCGCCGTCGTCGCGTTCTTCGCGGTCACCGGGCCGGTGATGGCACGGTTCATGCGCGAGATCCTCGGCGCGGCGCTGCAGTCCGACGGGCTCGACATGATCCCGATCCCCGACCCGACGGTCTACGACGCGCTCGCGCAGTGGACGAGCAACCTCACCCAGATCGTCGTGATCGTCGTCGCCGTGATGGCCGCGGGCGCGGTCACGTCCGAGGTGCGGTCCGGGGTCGCGGCGTTCCTGCTGGTCAAGCCCGTCAGCCGGGTCGGGTACCTGCTCAGCCACGCGCTCGTCCAGCTCGCGTTCGTGACGGTCGTCGTCGCGGCGGGCGCGCTCCTGACCGGGCTCGTCACCTGGGCGGTCTTCGGGTCGGTGCCGGTCGGCGCGCTCGCCGGTGCGACGGGCGTGTGGCTCGTGCTGGCCGCCGTCGTCATCGGCGCCTCGCTGCTCGCGTCGGTGCTGATCGACGGCGCGGCCGGGGCGGCGGGAGCCGGCATCGGGGCGTTCTTCCTGCTCTCCCTGCTCGGCATCGTGCCGGCCCTCGCCCGCCACACCCCTGCGGGGCTCGTCTCCCTGACGACGACGGTGGTCGCGGGCACCCAGCCCACGGACCACACGCTGTGGCTGCCGCTCGCGGGTGGTGTCGTGCTCGCCGGCGCCCTGCTCACGGTCGCCGCCGTCCTGCTGCAGCGCAAGGAGCTCTGAGCGAGCACCATGGGCACATGGCCCGCTACGCGATCGACTCCGTCACGGCGATCCGGCTGATCGACGACCCGCGCGAGATCAGCCCCGACCACTCGCTGGTCGGCCCGGGCTCGCTGCGCTCCCACGCTCTCGCGTCGCTGTACCGCGCGGCGCGCGAGGGCACTCTCAGCGAGCCCGCCGCGCGCGCCGCGCTCGACGACCTCACGCGCCTGAAGATCCGGCTGCTCTCCGACCGCGTCTCGCGCGCGGTCGCCTGGACGACGGCGGCCAGGCTCGGCTGGGAGGACACCACCCTCGCCGAGTACCTGGCCGTCGCCTCCCTCCAGGCCGACGCTCTCGTCGCCGGCGACCCGGCCCTCACCCAGGCGGCGGACGGGATCGTCGCGGTCGCCGAGTACGAGGACCTGTTCCGCTGACCGGTCCGCTCGTCGCCTACGGCTGAGCGGTCTCCGGACGCCGCGCCACCAGGACCGCGCCCAGCCCGAGCAGGATGAGCACCAGCGAGGCGCGCCCCGCCCAGATCGTCGCCTCGGTCACCCCGGTGGCCGCGAGCGGCGGCGGGTCGTCGGTGTCGGAGGTGACCAGGTCCGGGTCGGACACGACGGGCGGGCCCACGGGCGGCGTCGCGTGCCCGATCGCGACGTTGAGAACGTACCCGGCATCGACGTCGGCCCGCGTGATGACGTACGGGCCCTCTGCGGCGCAGGTCGTCGTGTCCCCGGGCGCCAGTGGGGCGCTCGGGCAGATGACGGCGATGCCGTTGTCGTCCAGCAGGTCGTCGTCGACGCCCAGCTCGGTGAGCGTGACGTTGCCGGTGTTGGTGAGGTCGAACTCGTAGTCGATCTCGTCGCCGGCGTCGGTCACCCCGTTGCGGTTGACGTCGCGCACGGCCGCCACCCGCTTGACGAGCTCCAGGCCGGGCGACTGGTCGACCGGGACGACTGCGCCGTCCGCCTCGGACACGAACGGCCCCACCGACGAGGTCGCGCCGGCGGTGGCGCTGTTGACGACCTCCCCGGCGTCGACGTCGGCCTGTGTGATGACGTAGCCGGCGTCGGCGGCGCACGTCGTCGACTCGCCCGGGGCGAGCGTCGTGGCGGCGCAGGTCACGCCGATCTGGCTCGCCGCGAGGAGGTCGTCGTCGACGACGACGTCGTCGAGGGTGAGGTTGCCGGTGTTCGTGAGGTCGAACTCGTAGTCGATCTCGTCGCCGAGGTCGACGACGTCGTTCTCGTTGAGGTCCCGCACGGCCGCGACGCGCTTGACCAGCGTCAGGCCCGGTGCCGGCACGGTCAGGACGGACAGGCTCGCCTCGGCCGTCACGTCGGTGCCGACGGGCGGCGTGCCCGCGACGGCAGCGGTGTTGGTGACCCCGCCGTTGTCGACGTCTTCCTGCTGGACGGTGTAGGTGGCTGTGCACACCTGCTGGGCGCCCGGCTCCAGGGTGACCGGCGCCTCCGTCGCGCAGGTCAGGTCGGAGATGGCTCCGGCGCCGTCGAACGCTTCCTCCGTGACGGCGACGCCGGTCAGCGGGACGTTGCCGGTGTTGGTCGCCGTGACGGTGTACGTGATCGTCTCCCCCGCCACGAGCTCCGTCCGGTCCGCCTCCTGGACCAGCTCGAGCGCCGGCTCCGGGACGAGGACGGCGAACGGCTGGGTGGCGGTGTTGTTGCTCGTGTCGGGGTCCGTCGCCCCGCCGTCGAGCTGGACCGTCGACCCGTCCTGGCCCACGGTGCCGGTGTCGAACTGCGTCGGGACGAGTGCCGTGTTCGTGAGGTCGGCCGTGACCGCGTCCGCGGCGACGGTGCCGTCGATGCGCACCTGCACGCCGTCACCGGAGGCCGCGACCCAGTCCGCCTGCACGACGGGCCCGGTCCCGGCCGGGGTGATGCAGGCCGCGTCGCCGAGCGGGGTACAGGTCCAGGTGACGTCCGTGATGCCGAGGCCGGACAGGTCGTCGAGGATCCGCGCGACGCCGTCGGGCGGGTTGCCGATGGCGGTCGGCCCCAGGTTCGTGGCCGTGAGGACGAACGAGATCGGGTCGCCCGGGAAGAACGTGCCCGGGGGCATCCCGTCACGGCCGGGCGTCTCCGGGGCCAGCGCCTTGGTGATGGAGGCGTCAGCCAGAGCCGTGACGCGGATGTCGCGGATGTCGTGGTAGTTCGTCGCGCCTCCGGTCGAGGCGCCGAACCCGAGCTTCAGCGTCGGCGGCAGGTCGACCTGGCCCGGGACGTCGGCGATGTCCGTCTCGAGCACGAGCGCCAGCGCGCCGTACGGCTCGTCCTTCGGCGTGAGGTCGCTGATGTAGACGGTGAGGGTGAGGGTGTCGTCCGCGGGTAGGACGACGACGCGAACGTGCCGGTACAGCGCGTCGGGCAGCACCGCGGGGTCCGTCGTCGACCCGCTGACCCCGGTCCACAGATCGGGCACGGTCGTGCCGGTCACCCACGGATAGTTCGCGATCACGCCGCACGGCTGCGTACCCGACCCGCGGACGCCGAGCATCGAGGGGCTGACACCCGGTCCTCCGGTCGCGTTGACCGTCGATCGCGCGAAGTTGCCGTACACGTCGAGGCCGATGCCGAGGTATCCGCCCACGACGCCGCACGTGACCTCGTTCCCCGCGTAGCCGAGGCCCGCGCCGAAGGCGCCCGCGCTCACGTCCTCCGCCCCGTCGACGAGGAACACCGACATGCCGTCACCGGTGCGGCATGCGCCGCCGACGCAGTGCTCGGTGCCGCCCGCCTGCCGGTAGTCGAAGTCGATCGTGAACCCGGTCGTCGACGGGAAGGCGGTGTCCCACAGCAGGCTCGTGCCCAGGTTTCCGCGGTTGTCCGTCAGGCGCATCCAGTCGTCCA
>CBINDH010000086.1:0-9375 GCA_966249365.1 uncultured Xylanimonas sp.
CCGCCGGTCCGGTGGCCGCGCCGACGCGCGTCACAGCGCGCGCAGCCGTGCCCGCTCCCCCGGCTCGAGATGCTCCGTGGCGTAGCTGAGCGTGACCCGAGCCATGCGCGGCGCGTGCTCGTCGAGGAATGCCACGAGCGCGTCGCGTGACACCCGCTTGCCGACCTCGCGCAGCATCCACCCGACCGCCTTGCGGATCAGGTCCTCGCGGTCGCCGAGCAGCCGTTCCGCATACGTGAGCGCGGGTGCCGCGTCTCCGGCCTTCGTGAACGCGAACGTGGCGAGCATCGCCACCCGCCGCTCCCACAGCGACGACGACGACGCCAGCGGGTCGAGCACCGCCGCGGCGTCGCGGGCGGGCGGCCCGAGCAGCCAGTCGCCGACGAGCCACTCGGCCGAGCAGTCCACCAGGTCCCAGTTGTCGACCCGGCCCGCCCGGACGGCGCCCAGGTACCGGGCGTGCAACGCGTCGCGCTCGGCGTCGTCTCTCGTGCCGGGGCGGGTGGCGCGCTGGTACCGGGCCACGAGGGCGAGCAGCGCGGCGAGCCGGTGCTCGTGCACCGGGCTCTCCAGCAGCGCGGACGCCTCCCCGGGCGGCAGGTCGGCGGCCCGCCGCACGAGGCGGCGCACGTCGGGCACGCGCACCCCGGCGAAGACGTCGCCCTCGGCGTACTGTCCGGGGCCCGTCTTGAAGAAGCCCTGCAGGATCGCGGCCCGCGCCGGGTCGCCCGCACGGTCGAGCTCCGCGGCCAGCGCGGCCGCGGTCAGCAGCGGCTCGTCCGCCACGGGGTCGCGACCGCCGTCAGACGGCCAGCGCTCGCCCGACGGCCCGGACCAGCCCGGTGGTGCTCAGGCCACCGCGGCGGTACCGCTCGACGGCGTCGGCCAGCTCGGCGGCGCTGCGTTCCCTGGGGCCCCGTACGCGGCCGGGACGCGGCGACCAGACGGGGCGGTCGAACACGGCCTTGCGTTGCGCGGGACCCCGGAACAGGCGTCCGGGCAGCGCCCACGACTCGTACGCGGCGGGCGCGGCGACGTCGTCGTCGACGGGCGTCTCGCTCAGCAGGGACGGCCGGTAGCGCGCCCCCGGGTCCCAGCGCGCCGACGGCGGTTCGGGTGGGCGCACGCCGCTCGTCGTGCGGGGAACGCCTGCGCTGTCTCCGGCCATCGTCGCTCCTCCCCGGCGGCTGGGCAGCCGCACACCAGCATGCTCGCGCACCCTGCGACCTGGGGCAACACCGTCGTGGGCGGTCAGCCCTCGGCCAGGGCAGCCAGCCTGTCGAGCGAGGCGCGCAGCTTGTCGGGCGTCGTCGACCGCGCACGGCCGAACCGGCGCTCGTCGGTCAGGCCGGACCAGTCGTAGGTGTGCGTGACGCGGGTGGTGCCGTCGTCGAGCGGCTCCAGCTCCCACCGCCACAGGTGACCCGGCTGCGGCTCGCCGACCGGTGCGGGCTTCCACGCGATGAGGCGCCCCTCGGCGAACTCGACGACGTGGTTCTGCCGCACCTGGCCGTCGCGCGTGAGCGTCATGAGGAAGGAGTCCCCCACGGCCTGCACCCGCTGGCCCGGCGCCGCCTGCGCCAGGTTGTCGTTGCCGTCCCACTCGGGCTGCCGGGACGGGTCGGCGATCAGCTCGAAGATCGCCTCGGCCGGTGCCGCGACCACGCGGCTTGCCTGCACCACACGTGTCTCGTCGGTCATGTCGGCATCCAACCACGCGGGTCGCGACCGGCAACGGGTTTCGCCCACCACCGGCGGGCCTGCGACGACGACCCGGCACACAATCGACTCATGCGCATCGCCGTGCCGAAGGAAGTCAAGAACCACGAGTACCGCGTCGCGGTCACGCCCGCCGGCGTGCACGAGCTCGTCCGGCACGGCCACAGCGTCCACGTCGAGGCCGGTGCAGGCGAGGGGTCGTCGATCACCGACGACGAGTACGTCGCCGTGGGCGCGACGATCGAGTCGGACGCGGCCGCCACCTGGGCCGCGGGCGAGCTCGTGCTCAAGGTCAAGGAGCCGGTCGCCTCCGAGTACGAGCACCTGCGCGCCGGGCAGGTGCTCTTCACCTACCTGCACCTGGCCGCGGATCGGCGGCTCACGCTCGAGCTCGTCGACCGGGGCGTGACGGCGATCGCGTACGAGACCGTCCAGACCGACGCCGGCGCGCTGCCGCTGCTCGCACCCATGTCCGAGGTGGCCGGGCGTCTGGCGCCGCAGGTCGGCGCGACCAGTCTGCTCAAGGCGGCCGGGGGGCGCGGCCTGCTGCTCGCGGGCGTCCCGGGTGTCGCGCCCGGGCACGTCGTCATCCTCGGCGCGGGCGTGTCGGGGATCAACGCGGCCCGGGTCGCCGTCGGCATGGGAGCCCGGGTCACGCTGCTGGACCGGTCCGCCGCAGCCCTGGCGGCAGCGGACGCCGTCTTCGCCGGCCGGGCCCAGACCCTCGCGTCGAACGCCTGGGAGCTCGAACGGGCCGTGCTCGACGCGGACCTCGTCATCGGGGCCGTGCTCGTCCCGGGGGCGAAGGCGCCGGTGCTCGTCAGCTCGGAGCTGGTCTCCCGGATGCGGCCCGGGTCCGTGCTCGTGGACATCAGCATCGACCAGGGCGGCTGCTTCGAGGACTCGCACCCCACGACGCACGCCGACCCGACCTACCGCGTGCACGCCTCGACCTTCTACGCGGTGGCGAACATGCCCGGGGCCGTGCCGAACACCTCGACGCGCGCGCTGACGAACGTCACCCTGCCCTACGCGGTCGAGCTGGCGAACCTCGGCTGGCAGGCGGCCCTGCGCGCCGACCCGGTCCTGGCCCGCGGCCTGAACACGCACGCCGGGGCGGTCACCCACGCGGGCGTCGCAGCAGCCCACGGCCTCGACCTCACCGAGACGTCCGCCGTGCTGTGACCGCCCCGTGAGCGTCCTCGGAGGGGCGGAGCCGCGACAGCGCGCGTAGCGTCGAGGCGTGGCGGTCTCCGGGCTGGTCAGGAGCGTGGTGCGGGCGACGGTGCTCGTCGTCGTCGTGCTCGTCGTCCCCGTCGCCGCGGGCGCCGTCATCGGCGGGCGTGGCGCGATCGGGGTGAGCGTGTGCGCAGCGCTCTACGCGGTGCTCGTCGCCGCGCGTGCCGGCTGGGGCACGGCGCTCGCGACCGTGCCCGTGATCGCGGCGGCCGTGCTGGCGGGCGGGCTGCTCGCGTACGGCACCGGGTGGGTGGTGCTGCTCGTCGTGCTCGCGGCCGGTGCCGGGCTGGCGACGGCCCGCGGCTGGGGCGTGCCCGCCCTGCTCGTCGGGGCGGCCGCCGCCAGCGCTCCCCCGCTGCCCGCGGACGGCGGCTCGGTCGCCCGGGTCGCGTGGGTCCTGGCGGTGGGCGCGTACGTCGTCGTGGCGGCACGGGCGCTGGGCCTGCCGCGGTTCGTGCCGCAGCGGCCCCAGCCCCTGCGCGTCGCGGGGGCGCTCGCGGTGCTGCTGGCGGTCGGCGTCGGGGCGTGCGCGCTGCTCGCCCAGGTGAGCGGGTCCCGGTACGGGTACTGGGCGCCCGTGACCGCGTTCCTCATGGTGCTGCCGGTGCCGGGGCTGAACGCGTCGTTCGCGGCGCTGCAGCGGGTGCTGGGCACGGCGGTGGGCGCCGCGCTCGGCATCGGGGTGGCGGCGCTCGGCCTGCCGCTCGGCGCGCGGCTCGCGCTCGCGGCGCTCGGCGTCGTCGTCACGGTCTCGGTGCCGTACCCGTTGTGGCTGTCGGTCGGGACGACGGCGATGGCTCTGGTGCTGCTGCTCGACCCGGGCGGGTCGGGGCTGGTGGTGGGCGAGCTGCGGCTGGCGGCGACGGTCGCGGCGGCCGTGCTGGTGGCCGCGGGCGCGGCGGTGCTCGGCGTGCTGATGCCGCGCCTGGTGCGCGCGACGTGAGGTGGCGCCCGCCTCTCCGCGAGGCGGGCGCCGCGGGTCGCGCTAGATGCCGCCGCGGGCGAGCAGGTCGGCGAAGGACGGTGCGGCGTCGAACGGGTTGGCGGGCGGCGCCGGCTCGCGTGCCGCGACGCGCGTCGCGAGCTCGGCCGCGGCGCGTGCGATCCGCTCGGGCAGCGGGTTGGTCCGGTCCGGCTCGCCGGCCCAGTCGTCGGTGGCCGCGAACACGGTCGTCGACAGGACGTCGGCGCGCAGGTAGCTGAACAGCGGGCGCATCGAGTAGTCGAGCGCGAGCGAGTGCCGGGGCGTGCCGCCGGTCGCGCCGAGCAGCACGGGCAGGTCGCGCAGCGCGTCCTTGTCGAGGATGTCGACGAACGACTTGAACAGCCCCGAGTAGGTGGTGGTGAACAGCGGCGTGACGGCGATGAGCCCGTCGGCGGCGTAGAGCCGGTTCAGGGCGGTGGCGAGGTCCCCGGTGGGGAACCCGGTCAGCATCGCGTCGACGACGGCGTGGGCGTGCTCGCGCAGCTCGATGGTCTCGACGGTCGCGGTGATCCCGGCGTCCGCGAGGCGGGCGACGGTGGCCTCGGTGAGGCGGTCGGCGAGCAGGCGCGTCGACGACGGGTTCGACAGCCCCGCCGAGACGACGACGAGGCTGCGGGTGGCGGTGTTCTCGACCATGGGGGTCCTCACAGTCCGAAGGCGCGGCCGGCGGTCGGCTCGAGGCGGGCGGGGTCGCCCTCCTCGGCGCGCAGGCCGGTCCACCGGTCCTCGGTGCCGCCGACGTGGGTGTCGCCCGCGGCGCCCGCGGTGCGGGCTGCGGCGACGCGTTCGGCGTGCGTGGGCGGGTTGAGCGGCACGTCGTCGGCGGGGCGCTTCGCCTCGACGATGGTCCGCAGCTCGGGGACGATCTCGCCGGCGAGGATGTCGATCTGCTCGAGCACCGTCTTCAGCGGCAGGCCGGCGTGGTCGATGAGGAAGAGCTGCCGCTGGTAGTAGCCGACCTCCTCGACGAAGGACGCGTACCGGTCGATGACCTGCTGCGGGGAGCCGACGGTCAGCGGCGTCTCGCGCGTGAAGTCCTCCATGGAGGGCCCGTGCCCGTAGACGGGCGCCTCGTCGAAGTAGGGCCGGAACTCGTCGACGGCGTCCTGGGAGTTCTTGCGGACGAACACCTGCCCGCCGAGGCCGACGATCGCCTGGTCGGCGCGGCCGTGGCCGTAGTGCTCGAACCGCTGCCGGTAGAACGCGATCATCTGCTTGGTGTGGCTCATGGGCCAGAAGATGTTGTTGTGCAGGAAGCCGTCGCCGTAGTAGGCGGCCTGCTCGGCGATCTCGGGGCTGCGGATCGAGCCGTGCCACACGAACGGCGGCACGCCGTCCAGCGGGCGGGGCGTGGACGTGAAGCCCTGCAGCGGCGTACGGAACTTGCCTTCCCAGTCGACGACGTCCTCGGTCCACAGGCGCCGCAGCAGCGCGTAGTTCTCGATGGCGAGCGGGATGCCCTGGCGGATGTCCTTGCCGAACCACGGGTACACGGGGCCGGTGTTGCCGCGGCCCATCATCAGGTCCATGCGGCCGTCGCTGATGACCTGGAGCATCGCGTACTCCTCGGCGAGGCGCACGGGATCGTTCGTGGTGATCAGGGTCGTCGCCGTCGACAGGGTGATGTTCTTGGTGACCCCGGCCAGGTAGCCGAGCATCGTCGTCGGGCTGGACGCGACGAACGGCGGGTTGTGGTGCTCCCCGGTGGCGAAGACGTCCAGGCCGGCCTCGTCGGCGTGCTTCGCGATCGTGAGCATGTTCCGCACGCGCTCGGTGTCGTCCGGGGTGTGGCCGGTGGTCGGGTCGGTGGTGACGTCACTGACCGAGAAGATTCCGAACTGCACGGTGCTCAGCTCCCTGTTCCGAAAGGTTCCATGCATCTGCATGGACTGGCCGGGTCAACCGGCCCGTCGTCGCGTTCATTCCCGCCCCCTAGTGTCGTCTCCGTCGGCGACGTCCGCTGCGCCTCCGGCGCCGCACTACCCGACGACGGCGTGTGATGTGTCACGACCACCGCACCACAGCGCCTCTCGAATTGCGTGCACGCCGCGAACACGGAACCCTCGACACCGGTAGCCGACGCGGGCTGTGTCCCGTGTCTCAGCGCAAGGCGGAACATGGCGTCACGTCACGACGTTGGAGCCTGTAGCCCCCGTCTGTCCCGGCCCCCACACGGGCCGCACCCCCACACCCCCGATCCCAGGAGGACGACATGCCCGACCGGTCCCTGCGCGGAATGAGCATCGGCGCGAAGAGCATGGAGTCCGACGAGGGCGTCGACTTCGCCCCGCGGTTCCAGGCGTACTACGACTGCCCGAACGGGCACACCATCATCCTGCCCTTCGCCACCGACGCCGAGGTCCCCCCGGTGTGGGAGTGCCGCTGCGGCGAGGAAGCGCTCCTGCGCGACGCCGAGAAGCCCGAGCCCAAGGCCACCAAGCCCCAGCGCACCCACTGGGACATGCTGCTCGAGCGCCGCACCGTCGCCGAGCTCCAGGAGCTCCTCGACGAGCGCCTCGAGCTGCTGCGCGCCGGCAAGCTCCGCCGCGGCGCCTGAGACACCTGACCGAAGGCCGGCACCCATCAGGGTGCCGGCCTTCGTCATGCGCTCAGCCCGCCCGCCGACGGCGGAGCCCCACGACCAGCCCGCCGACGGCCAGCAGCCCACCCGACGCCGACACCACCCACCCCGGCCAGAACCCCGCCGCGACCGCCGGCGTCCACGACGTCCGCAACGGCAGCGCCGCGCTCACCCGGTCCGAGGTGAACAGCCCCGTGCGCGCCACCAGCGTCCCGTCCGGCGCGACGACAGCGCTGACCCCCACCGTCGAGACCTGCACCGCCGCCCGACCGTTCGCGATCGCCTGCAACCGCGTCATCTGCAGCTGCTGCGTCGACTCCGGGCTCACCCCGAACGACGCGTTGTTCGTCGGCACCACGAGCACCTCCGCGCCCCGCCGCACCGCGTCCCGCAGGATCTCGTCGTACGCCACCTCGAAACAGATCGCCACACCCACCGGCACGTCCCGCCCCAGCCGCCCCGACGGCACCACCACGACCGGCGGATTCGTCGCCGCGAACATATCGGTCGTCACCCGGTCCACCTGGTCGCTGAACAGCCGGAACACCGGCCGCCACGGGATGTACTCGCCGAACGGCGCCGGATGCTGCTTCGCATACCGCTGCGTGACACCCTCCCCCGCCTGCCACAGCAGCATCACGTTGTACCGGCCACCGCCCTCGGGGTACTCCTGCGACCCCAGCAGGATCGGCACCCCCACCCGCTCCGCGGCACCGTCCAGCAGCCGCGCCACCGACGGCGTCTGCTGCGGGTCCCACCCCGTCGAGTCCTCCGGCCACAGCACGACGTCGATCCCCGGGTCGCCGACACCCGCCGCCGCACGCGCCTCCACGTCCCCGGCAAGCGCGAGCGTGCCCGCCAGATGGTTGTCCAGCACCCCCCGCGCGTTCTCCGCAGCGTCCCCGCCACGCGTCGGCACGTCCCCCTGCACCGCCCCGACCTGCAGCACCCCCGCCTGCGCCACCGCCACACCGCCGTCCACCAGCACCGACCGGTCCGGCACCACCACCTCCGCCGTCACCGGCGGGTTCGCGACCCCCACGACCCCCTCCGCCCGCGGCAACGGCAACGCCACCGGCCCCAGCACCGCCACGACGGCGACGACGGCGCTCGCGGCCGCGGCGAGGAGCCCACGGCGCGGCGACGGCTCGACGGCGACGTCGTCGACCGCAGCACCGTCCTGACTGGCGGGCGCGGCCGCGCGGGCGCGGACGACGCCGACGATCCGCGTGACCGTCAGGACGAGCAGCGCGCCCGCGGCCGCGAGCAGGAACGAGACCAGCGGCACGCCGCCGAGCCAGGCGGCGCGGCCCGTCGGCGCGCCGGCCACCGACCAGGCCAGGCGCCCCCAGGGGAACCCGCCCCACGGCACCTCGGAGCGCCACTGCTCGACCGCCGTCCACAGCGCCGCGAAGGCGAGCACGTGCGCCCAGGCGCGACGCCGGACGAACGGCAGCCGCCGCGCCCACACCCAGGCGGCACCGAACGTGGCGAAGCCGAGCGCGCCGAGGAGCGCCAGGGCGATCCATGGCACCAGCGCGGTGGCGTGGTACGCCCACCACACGTGCGGCAGGAAGAACGTCAGCCCGGCGACGAGCCCGACGAGGAACCCCCACCCGGCGTGGTCGCGGCGCAGCGCGAGGTGCAGGATCGCGACCGCGACGACGGTCAGCGGCCAGACGCCGGCGTCAGGGAACGCCGCCCACATGGCCGCACCGGCGGCGGGGGCGAGCAGCAGGCCGACGGCCCGGGACTCAAGGAACGAGGGGCGCACGCCCGCAGCGTACGTGCCGCGGGCCCGCTCCCCCGCGACCGGTCAGTCGAAGGTGTCGTAGATCGGGACGCCCGAGCGGACCGTCTGCAGGCACTCGGGCTGCCGCGCGTCGGGGTGCAGGTCGGGCAGCACGGGCTGCCCGGCGCGGGCTTCGGCGCTCCAGGACGTGAGCCCGCGGCCCGAGGACAGCACCCCGTAGTCGTCGGCGCGCCACACCGCGAGGTGCGCGGGCGCCCCCACGGTGAGCTCGCCCGCACCGGTGCCGTCGAGGCCTGCGAGGCGCCACCCGCCGCGCGTGTGCGCGCGGAACGCGGCCCGCCCCGAGAGGCGCTGCTCCTCGTCCTCGTGCGCGGTGGCGGCGCGCACCGCCTGCCACGGGTCGAGCGGGGTGACGGGCGCGTCGGAGCCGAAGGCGAGCGGGATGCCCGCCCCGGCCAGATCGGCGAACGGGGACATGTTGCCCGCGCGCGCCACGCCGAGCCGCTGAGCCCACAGGCCGTCGCGGCCGCCCCACGTGGACGCCCACGCGGGCTGGATCGACAGGGACACCCCGTACAGCAGCAGCGCGGCGAGTGCCGACGCGTCGACGAACAGGGCGTGCTCGACGCGGTGCCGGGCGGCCCGCATCGGGCCCGGGCCGAGCTGGGCGGCCGCCACCTCGAGGCCGAGCACGAGCAGGTCCATGGCCCGGTCGCCGACGACGTGGAAGCCGCCCTGGACTCCCACCGTCGAGCAGGCCGCGAGGTGCGCGCCGATCTCCTCGGCGCCGAGGTAGGCGAGCCCCTCGCCGTGGTCGCCGGTCAGCGCGCTGCCCGGGAGGAACTTGTGGTCGCTGTACGGCAGCCGCATCGCGGCGGTGCGCGCGGCGATCGACCCGTCGACATTGACGTCGCCGCCGATCCCGGTGAGGAACGGCAGCTGGGCGACCAGCTCGCGCGCGTCGTCGGCGGACTCGACGAGCTCGCCCCGGTATGCGACCACCTGCGGCACCAGCTCCTGCTCGGCGAGCCACATGAGCTCGCGCAGCCCGTCGCGGGTGTCGGTGTGCGGGGCGCTCATCTCGTGGACCGCGACGAT
>CBINDH010000087.1:0-9205 GCA_966249365.1 uncultured Xylanimonas sp.
GAACGGCTCCAGGAGGTCCCGTGCCGCGCATCAACGCCGCGACCCTCGCCGAGCCCCGCGGGCTGCCGCGCAGGGCGGTGCGCGACGCGGCGCGCGACCTCCTGGCCGAGACCGGCCAGGCGCCCACCCTCGCGGCGGTGGGTAAGCGGGCCGGTCTCGCCCGGTCGAGCGTGTACGAGTACGCGCGGTCGAAGGAGGACCTCCTGGCCGCCGTCGTCGCCGACGTCTTCCCCGTCTGGGCCGACCGGATCCGGGCCGCGATCGACGCCGCCCGCACCCCGGGTGACAAGGTGTGGGCGTACGTCGAGAGCAACATCGAGTTCTTCGCCGGGTCGGAGCAGCGCGTCGCCCGGGCGCTCGGCACCGTGGTGGACCCGGAGGTCCTGCACGGACCCATGCAGGAGTTCCACGACGCCCTGCAGCGGCCGCTCCGCGACGCGCTGGCAGAGCTCGGCGAACCCGACCCGGACGCGATGGCCGACCTCATCGACGCCACCGTCCTCGGCGCCAGCCGGGACGTGCGCGCCCGGTCCCGCTCGAGCACCGCGGACGAGCGCGCCGCCGCGCTCCGACCGCTGCGCCGCCTCCTGGCCCCCTACCTCCGGCTGCCCGACGACGCGCCGCGCTGACCGGCCCGGTTACCGCAGGCGGTCGGCGAGCGCGTCGAGAGTCGCGTGGGCCGGACCGAACCCGACCAGGTCGAGATGTCCGTGCGGCACCCCCGCCCGGGTCACCTCGACGACATCGACACCGGCCTCGCGCAGCCGCGCCGAGAAGGCCTGACCGCTCGCGCGGAACGCATCGAACTCGCCGTTCTCCACGTACGTGGGCGGGAAGCCCGACAGGTCCTCCGCGAGCGCCGGGAACGCCTCGCCGCCGGCACGCTCGGCGTCGTCGCCCAGCGTCGTGCGGCCGATGGCGTCCATCATCCACTCCGGGAACTGCAGCGCGGCCGGGGCGGCGGCGATCGCCTCGGCGAGCTCGTCGTCCAGGGGCGGCAGCTCGCGGTGCAGCATCGGGTAGACGAGAAGCGTCTGCCACGGCGCGGCGCCCGCCACGACGGCGCGCAGGGTCACCGCGGCGGCGAGCGACGCACCGGCGCTCGCGCCGCCGACGGCGACCCGGCCGGGGTCGACGCCGAAGCGTGCCGGGTCGGCGCGCACGGCGTCGAGCACGGCGACGCAGTCGTCCTGCGGGACGGGGAACCGCACGGGGTTGCCCCGCTCGTCAAGCCGTCCGTCGACCGTGCCGCCGAGCTCGGCGGGCACCGGGCACAGGCGGTAGTCGACCGAGACCACCACGGCGTCGGCCCGCCCGGCGACCCCGCGGGCGACCTCGTGCGCCTCGGCCATGTCCAGGTCGCCCCACGCGAAGGCGCCGCCGTGCATCCACACGAGGCACGCGCGGCCGCCGTCAGGTGCGGGGGTGGCCGGCACGTACACGCGGACGGGCACCGGGCCGTGCGGCCCCTCGACCTTGTCCTCGGTGATCATGAGGTCCCACTCCTCGGGCGGCCCGAACGGCGCCTTCCACTGCGCGGTGACCTCCTCGGGGATGTCGGAGTACTGCGCGTAGCCCTCGACCAGGTGCCGGCGCTCCTCGAGCTCCGCCACGAGCGGCCTCGTCACACGGTTCATGCTCTTGCCTCCGGGTTCGGTCAGCGCAGGTCGAGGCTGACGGTGACGTACGAGTGCGCGGGAAGGTCGACCTCGAGACCGCGCGGGTGCGGGCGCACCCCGGCGTGGTCCGCCGGTGCGACGGCGCCCGGCTGCTCGGGCGTGTTGTGCGTGTCGAGCGCCGACGCGGTCAGCACGCGCGCGCGGTGCCCGACGACGTCGCGCCCGCGCAGGTCGAGGACGACGGTGCGGTCGGCGCCGGCGTCCAAGTTCGACAACGAGACGAGGGCCGTCTCCCCCTTGACCGACGCGGAGGCCGACACGAGCGGCAGCTCGGTCCCGTCGACCGTCCTCGTGTCCACGTCGCGCAGGTGGACCGCGAGCGACGCGGCGTCGTGGTGCGCGGTGTTCATCGCGAACACGTGGTACGTCGGGGTGAGCACGAGCGCCCCGGTCTCGGGGTCGGTGAGGATCATGGCCTGCAGCACGTTGACCGTCTGGGCGATGTTCGCCATGACGACGCGCTCGGCGTGCCGGTGGAAAGCGTCCAGGTGCACCGAGGCGACCAGGGCGTCGCGCAGCGTGTTCTGCTGGTACAGGAACCCGGGGTTGGTGCCCTCCTCCACGTTCCACCAGGTGCCCCACTCGTCGACGACGAGGCCGACCTTGCGGTGCGGGTCGTAGCGGTCCATGACGGTCGAGTGGCGGGTCAGCAGCTCCTCGATGCGGCGGGCGCGGGCCATGGTCGTGTACCACTCGTCGGTGCTGAAGCCGGTGGCCGCACCCTTGTCGGCCCAGGTGCCGGTCATCGTGTAGTAGTGCAGCGACACCGCCTGGAATGGGCCCGCCGGGGCGGCGGGGTCGGCCGCGAGGTCGTCGTAGGAGCGCATGAGCGTCTCGGTCCAGTGCAGGTCGGACTCGTTCGCCCCGGCCGCGATCCGGTAGGGCCGGTTGCCCCCGTGGTTGCGCACGTAGGTGGCGTACATCCTGGCCAGCGAGGCGAACTGCTCGGCGCGCAGGTTCCCCCCGCAGCCCCACGCCTCGTTCCCCAGACCCCAGAACGGGACCCGCCACGGCTCGTCGCGCCCGTTCGCGCGGCGCAGCGCCGCCATGGGCGAGTCGTCGCTGCGGGTCAGGTACTCGACCCAGTCGGACATCTCGGCCACCGTGCCCGACCCGACGTTGCCCGACACGTAGGGATCGGCGCCGAGCAGCTCGCACAGGTCCATGAACTCGTGCGTACCGAACGAGTTGTCCTCCACGACGTCGCCCCAGTGCGAGTTGACCATGCGCGGACGCTGGTCGCGGGGCCCGATGCCGTCGCGCCAGTGGTAGTCGTCCGCGAAGCAGCCGCCCGGCCACCGCAGGTTCGGGACCCGGATCGCGCGCAGGGCCTCGACGACGTCGGCGCGGATGCCGCGCACGTTCGGCAGCGGCGAGTCCTCCCCGACCCAGAACCCGCCGTAGATGCACCGGCCGAGGTGCTCGGCGAAGTGCCCGTAGACGTGCCGGGAGATCGTCGCGCCGGGCAGGTCGAGGTCGATGACCGCGGTGGTGGTGGTCGTCATGGGGTTTCCCCTCGGTCGGGTGAGGTGTCGTCGTCGGTCTGGGCGAGCAGTCACGCGCAGCCGGACGCGTCCGGTCGCACGGTGGAGATCAGGAGCGGTCTAGGCGCCGCCGCGGGTGGAGCCGCGCACGACGAGCCGGACCGGCACGACGGCGTGCTCCGCCGGTCCCTTCCAGCCCGACATCTGCCGGTGCAGCAGCCCGACGGCCTTCTCGGCGAGACCTTCGTGGTTGGCGTCGACCGAGGTGATGCCCGGCGGGAGGTAGTTCGCCATGTCGAGGTTGTCGAAGCCGACGAGCTGGACGTCCGCGGGGATGCTCAGCCCGCTCTCGGCCAGTGCCGCGACGGCACCGAGCGCGACGATGTCGGTGATGGCGAAGATGCCGTCGAACGGCAGTCCCGACGCGACGACGTCGAGCACGGCGTTCCGGGCATCGGCCGAGGTGTAGTTCGCGATCGGCACGACGTAGCGCGGGTCTACGGAAAGGCCGGCGTCGACGAGGGCGCGCTCCCACCCGACCCGGCGGTCGGACGACATCGTGTGCCCGGGTTCGAAGGTGCAGCCCAGCGCGATGATGTGGCGCGAACCGCCCTCGATCATGTGTGCCGTGGCGAGGCGGGCGCCCTCCGCGTTGGCGAGCCGCACGTGGTTGTAGCGCTCGGGCACGTCCCGCTCGCCGAGCAGGACGATCGGCTTGGTGGCGCGCACGCGGTCGAGCCGCTCCAGGTCGAGGCCGGCCACGGAGAGCAGCACACCGTCGTAGAGGTGGAGCCGCGCGACGCTCAGCGCCTCCATCTCCTGCTCCGGGCGGGCGGCCGTGCGCTCGAGGACCAGATGGCGGCCTTCCGCCTCGATGAGCAGCGCGATCTTGTCCGACAGCTCGCCGAAGTAGTCGTGGAACGACGGGGCGATGAAGGCGACGGTGTCCGTGCGCCCGGCGCGCAGGTGACGCGCCGTGAGGTTGACCTCGTACCCGAGCGCCTCGACGGCTGCCATGACGCGTGCGCGCGTCGGCTCGCCGACCGGAAGACGGTCGCTGAGGACGTTCGACACCGTCATGACCGAGACGCCGGCCTCACGGGCGACGTCCGCCATCCTCACCATGAACACCCTCCCTTCACGACATTGTGCCAGCCCAGGGCGTGTCCGCTCCCCGGACGCGGGGTCCGGCGACGACGCCGGGGCGCGCCCAATATATCGATACAACGCCGGAGGACAAGACCCCGGCCCCGCCCGACCAGGACCTCGAGGCCGCGGTCGGGCGCTCGCATCTTCGACGGCTCACCGCCCGGACGGGACCGCGGCGTAACGATGCGCGGCGGGGGCTTGACGGGCTCCCGGCGACGTCTCTATTTTATCGCTACAATCCGCACGGATGAGCCGCGAGGCCCACACCGCGGGCGCAGATTGCGAATTGGTCACGAACCGGCTGGAAAGGTGTTCGGCGCAGTTGCCGGACATTACGGTTCCGTGCCACGGCTCCCCCACGGGAAATCGTTTTCGCTCAACGGAGAGGGAATTTGGTGAGAACCGCAAGCAAGAAGTTGGCAACCCTGGTCCTGGCCACAGCAGTGTCGGTCGGACTTGTCGGTTGCTCCTCTCAGGACGCTCCTGAAGAGGTCGCGCCGCAGGACGTCGTCATCCCCGAGGGCGACCTCGCGGACCAGTCGGGGACGCTGACCCCCAGCAACCCCACCGAGCTCTCGGTGTACATCGAGACGGCGGAGCAGGCTCCCGCCGCCGACAACAAGCTCACCAAGCTGATCGAGGAACAGCTCGGCGTGACGCTGAAGTACGAGATCGTCACCCCGGACAACACGGACCAGAAGATCGGCGTCATGCTCGCCGGCGGCGAGTTCCCCGACCTGATCGGCACCGGCGACCTCAAGCTGCGGTTCCTGGAGGGCGGCGCTCTGCAGCCCCTCGACGACATGCTGGCCACCGGGGACTACCCGAACATCTCCGAGCACGTCGAGCCCTACATCAAGAAGATGAGCTACGCGGGCACCGAGGTGGACCCGGGCCTGTACCTCATCCCGAACTACAACCGCTTCTACGGTGAGCCCACCGGCGGCTACTACTACGGCCCCGCGTTCTGGATCCAGAAGCGCGTGCTCGCCGACGCCGGATACCCCGACCTCAGCGACATGACGCTCGAGCGCTACTTCAAGCTCATCGAGGACTTCAAGGCGAAGAACCCCGAGACCAACGGCGCCCCGACCGTCGGCTTCTCCGTCCTGGCGTCCGTGGGCCGTGAGTGGGGCATGACCAACCCGCCGGCGCTGCTGGCCGGTTCCCCGAACAACGGTGGCGTGATCGTCGACGAGGACGGCAACGCGGAGATCTACGCCAACAAGGACATCGCGAAGGACTTCTACAAGGTCCTCAACGAGGAGTACGCGAAGGGCATCGTCGACCCCGAGTCCTTCACCCTGACGTTCGACCAGTACCAGGCGAAGCTCGCCACCGGCGCCGTGCTCGGTATGCACGACCAGGGCTGGGACTTCGGTACCGCGACCGCGGCGCTGCAGAGCGCCGGCCAGGACGAGTACACCTACGTGCCGCTCATGCCCGTCTACGAGGGCGTGACCCCCTGGTACCAGGACCGCGCCGTCATGAACATCCAGCAGGGCTTCGGCGTCTCCAGCACGAGCAAGCAGCCGGAGAAGGCCCTGAAGTTCCTCGACATCATGCTCTCCGAGCCCTGGCAGAAGGTGCTCTCCTGGGGCATCGAGGGTGAGGACTACCAGGTCGACGCGGACGGCGTGTTCTCCCGCACGGAGGAGCAGCGCGCCAACGCTCGCGACACCACCTGGAAGGCCTCCAACAAGCTCATGGCTCTGATGAGCATGCTGCCCAAGCACGAGGGCCAGTTCTCCGACGGCAACGCGTTCGGCCCGGACGACCAGCCCGGCGAGTACATCTCGACGCTGTCGGACTACGACAAGGGCTTCATGGAGAAGTACGGCAAGCAGACCTGGCGCGAGTTCATGAACACGGCGCCGGAGAACCCCAAGTACTACCCGGCGTGGAACATCCCGCTCGACGACGCTGCCAACCAGGTCAACCAGCAGATGACCGACACGAACGTGCAGCACCTGCCGAAGATCATCGCCGGTAGCCCGGCCGACTTCGAGTCGAACTGGAAGGACTACGTCGACACGCTCGGCAAGATCGACGTCAAGCTGTACGAGGACGCCATCAACGCCGGCATCCAGGACCGTCTGGCCAACTGGTAACAGTCCGCGAGCACTCGTGGTGGGGGGCCGTCGCGCCCCCCACCACGACGCGGTCTCGATTACCACCCACTGCCCCCGACAACGAGGTTGGACAGATGACGGACGCCACGGTCAGCACCCTTGTGACCGCCACCGGGTCGGAACCGGCCCCCGGGTCCGCGAACAGCTCGCGTTCCCAGAACCGCAAAGCCCGGCGAAACGCAGCGAAGGAACCCAAGCGGAAGATCACCTGGGACCGCGTCTGGGCGCAGCGAGCCCTGCTCGCGATGGCCGTCCCGCTGCTGCTCTATCAGATCCTGTTCAAGTACGTCCCGGTCTACGGCTGGGCCATGGCGTTCCAGAACTTCAAGCCGGGACGCGGCAGCATCCTCAACCAGCAATGGGTCGGCTTCGACAACTTCGTGAACCTGTTCACCGGGGTCAACGGCGAACGGTTCCGTCGGGTCGTGATCAACACGCTGGGACAGTCGATCCTGACCCTGGTGATCGGCACCCTCGGCGCCATCGTGCTCGCGCTGCTGCTCAACGAGGTCAAGAGCCTTCCGCTCAAGCGGGTCGTGCAGAACATCACCTACATGCCGCACTTCCTGAGCTGGGTGATCGTGGCGAGCCTCGCGGCGGTGGCGCTCTCGCTGCCCTCCTCCGGCGGGTTCATCAACCAGGCCCTCATGAGCCTGGGCCTCGTCGACGAGCCGGTCAGATTCTTGACAGAGCCGAACTACTTCTGGGGGATCGTCGCCGGGACGAGCCTGTGGAAGGAGCTGGGCTGGAACACGATCCTCTACCTCGCGGCCATCACCGCCATCGACCCGACGCTGTACGAGGCCGCCGAGGTCGACGGAGCGGGCCGCTTCCGCAAGATGTTCTCCATCACGCTCCCTGGGATCATGCCCACGATCGTCATCCTGCTCGTCATCAACAGCGGCTGGATCCTGTCCACGAACTTCGAGCTGCCGTACTTCCTGGGCAACGGCCTCGTCTCCGAGAGGGCAGAGACGATCGACGTCTTCGTGCTGCGCTATGGCTACCAGCTCGGCAACTACAGCCTCGCGGTCGTCGCCGGCATCTTCAAGACCATCGTCGCCATCATCCTGGTGGGCTCGTCGAACCTGGCAGCCAAGCGCCTCAACCAAGAGTCGCTGGTCTAGGAGGACCTCATGTCAAGCACCCTTGTCGCGAAGCCCCTGACCGCGCGCGCATCACGAGGCACGTCACCGCGTCACAAGTGGACGACCGAGCGGGTCATCTTCACCACCCTCAACACGACGTTCCTGGTGTTGCTCTCGGCGCTGATGATCTACCCGCTGCTGAACACGCTCGCCGTCTCGCTGAACGACGGCATGGACGCCGTCCGTGGCGGGATCGGCATCTGGCCGCGCGTCTTCTCGTGGCAGAACTACAACGTCGTGTTCCACATGAGCACGATCTACCAGGCGTTCTTCATGAGCGTCCTGAAGACCGTCGTCGTCGTGGTGACGAACCTGTTCTTCACCTCGATGCTCGCCTACGCGCTCAGCCGCAACGAGTTCATCTTCCGCCGGCCGATCACCCTGATCTTCGTGCTGACGATGTACTTCGACGCCGGTCTGATCCCCAACTACCTGCTCATCAAGGACCTGGGGCTGCTGAACACGTTCCACGTGTACTGGATCCCGACGATGATCAGCGCGTTCAACCTGATCATCCTGCGCACGTACATGAAGTCGATCCCCGAGGAGATCATCGAGTCGGCACGGGTCGACGGTGCGGGCGAATGGCGCACGTGGTGGCAGATCGTGATGCCCCTGTGCAAGCCCACGCTGGCCGTGGTGGGTCTGTTCGTGGCGGTGGGCAGCTGGAACTCCTGGCTGGACACCCTGCTGTTCAACTCGGGCGAGCAGTGGCTGTCCACCCTGCAGTACGAGCTGCAGAAGCTGCTGTCGAGCGCCATGAACGCCGGCCAGAACTCGGGGGCCGCCGCCAACGCGGCCGCCGCGGCCAACGGCGGACTGGTCACCACACCGATCGCCCTGCGCTCGGCGATCACCATGGTGGCGGCCGTCCCTATCCTGTTCGTCTACCCGTTCCTGCAGAAGCACTTCGTGTCCGGCATGATGATCGGCTCGGTGAAGGGCTGATGACGGAGTCGGCCTCCCGCGCACCGCGGGAGGCCGACGTCGTCTGCAGGACCCGCATCGCCGCACACTGAGAGGCCCCACCATCTTCCGCTTCAACCCCGCGTCGCGACTGTGGCGCATCCTGGACTCGCTCGGCTCCGTCGTCGTCATCAGCCTGTTCTGGCTCGTGAGCCTCGCCCTGGTCGTCACGGCGGGAGCGGGGACGGTGATCGCCTACGAGGCCTGCCGCCGCTACGTCCTGGGCAAGGACGCGAGCCTGGTGGCCGTGGCGACGAAGGCCTGGCGGCAGAGCTGGAAGCAGGCGACCGTCATCGGCCTGCTGGCCGTTCCCGTCGCGGCCGTCGGCATCTTCACGCTCGCCTCCCTGCCCACGTTCGGGCTGGCGGAGGTCCTGGTGCCGCTCGCCGTCATCGGGCTGTTCCTCGTGCTCCTGCTCTTCTGGTGTCTGCCGCTGGCAGCCCGCTTCACCAACCCCACGTGGCGCCAGCTGCGCAACGGGTTCACGTTGGGGCTGACGACGCCCAGCCTGACGTTCCTGCTCGGGATCGCCGTGGTCCTCGGGGGCGTCGCCATCTGGAACTTCATGCCGGCGGTGTTCGTCGTGCCCGGCCTGATCCTCGTGTGGTGGTGCTCTCTGCTCGAGCGGTTCTTCATCGCCCGGGGGT
>CBINDH010000088.1:0-9106 GCA_966249365.1 uncultured Xylanimonas sp.
GGCGCCAGCAGCGCGTGCGCCTCACGGTCGGCACCGGCGTCCTGGGCGGGTTCACGACGTGGTCGTCGTTCGCGCTGGAGACCGAGCGGCTCCTGTCCGACGGCGCGGTGCTGGTCGTGGTCGGCTACGTGGCCGCGACCCTCGCGGCGGGCACGACGGCGGCCATCCTCGGGGTGCTGCTCGGGCGGCGCGTCACGGCGTCGACGGCGGGCCGGCTCATCCACGCCGCGGACGGCGACGTCGTCGGCGCACCACACCCTTCCGGTGCCGACGGCGCGAGCCGCCCGGACGACGACAGCCCGGTCGGGCCGACCAGGCCTGACGGCAGGAGCAAGGCATGAGCACCCCACTCGCGTTCCTCGTCGTCGCTGTCGGCGGCGGTCTCGGCGCGGCCGCCCGGTTCTGGCTGGCCGACAGCATCAAGTCCCGGCGACGCTCGGCGATGCCGTGGGGCACGATCGCCGTCAACGTGCTCGGGTCGTTCCTCATCGGGGTGGTGACGGGGCTCGTGCTCACCGTCGGCGCCGACGCGCTCGAGCCGTGGCGCCTGTTCCTCGCGACCGGAATCTGCGGCGGCTTCACCACGTTCTCCACAGCAACGGTGGAGAGCGTGACCCTCGCCCGCGGCGGTCATGTCGTGGCGGCCACGCTCAACATCCTCGGGACGCTGGTCGTGACGGTCGCCGTCGTGGCGGCCGGGATCGGCGTCGTCCTGCTGGCGGCTGGAGGCGCGTGATGGTGACGACGACGGACGCGGCGATGGCGCAGGCCGACGACGTGCGCGAGATCGTCACGGTCGGCGTGCTGCTGGCCAACGGCCGGCTCGCGGGCCGCAGGTTCGCGGACCGTGCCGAGGCGGAGGCGTGGGCGCGGCCGGAGGACGGCGAGGAGGTCGTCGAGTTCAACGCCGTCTGCGACTGCGACATGTAGGTCAGGCAGGCGCGTCCGTCATGCGGCATCGTCCTCCAGGCGCAGGGGCAGGCCGAACCGCGGGAACCACTGCGCGGTGTCGAGGAACGTGGTGATGCCCGTGACGAACGCTTCGTCCGGGCCTCGCGAAGGGTCCACCTCGAGCACCGCCAGCCCCCACGCCTCGTACCCGCCGCGCACCGGGTCGGGCCGGTACTGCCCGAACGCCGGCGAGCCGTTGGCGCGCACGGGGATGCAGCGCGAGCCGCGGCACTTCGCACCCGGGCCGACCATCCAGGCCACGATGTCGTCGGGCCCCGAGACCCAGAGCGTGTAGGGCGGCATGTTGAGCAGCGCGTCCTCGCGCAGGAGCTTGACGAGCTCGTCCATGTCGTACCGCTCGAACGCGTCGAGGTACCGCTCGAGCATCGCGTCGCGCCACGCCTCGCCGGGCAGGCGCGACGTCGTCTCGAGCGTCGGGGCCTTCTCCTGGAGCGTCGCGCGGGCGCGCTGCATCGCGGAGTTCACGGCCGCGACGGTCATGTCGAGCAGGTCCGCGACCTCGGCGGCCGTCCAGCGCAGCACCTCGCGCAGCACCAGCACGGCGCGCTGCCGCGGCGGCAGGTGCTGCAGCGCGGCGACGAACGCGAGCCGGATCGACTCGTGCCCGACGGCCATCTGCGCCGGGTCGCCCTCGCGCGGGAGCACGGCGTCGTCGGGCACGGGCTCGACCCAGCGCTCCTCGGGCAGCGTGGCGCCGAACCGCTCGATCTCGGGCGGCTGCGCGGAGCCCAGACCCATGGGCCGTTCCCGCCGGTGGGCCGCCGACCCGAGCATGTCGAAGCACACGTTCGTCGCGATGCGGTACAGCCACGAGCGGAGCGAGCTGCGCCCCTCGAAGCGGTCGTACGCGCGCCAGGCGCGCAGCATCGTCTCCTGGACGGCGTCGTCGGCGTCGGACGCCCCGGCGAGCAGGCGGTAGCAGTACCCGGTCAGTTCCGACCGGTAGGCGTCGAGCGTCGACGCCAGGGTCTCGTCACGCAGGGCCTGTTGTGTCATGGATCACACGCTACGCCGCGCCTCCGACACGCTGTCCCTGCCGAAGCTCGAACCAGACCGTCTTGCCCGTGACGTCCTGCCCGTGCCGTCCGACGACCTCGGCGCCCGTGTGGTCGACGACGCCCCAGCGTGCCGCCAGCCGGTCCAGGAACTGCACCCCGCGTCCCGAGAGCTCGTGGGGCTCCGGATTGCGCAGCTGGGGAAGATCGCGCGAACCGTCGCGCACGCCGACGCGGATGCGCGAGCTCGCGACGTCGACCTCGACCGTCGCGGTGACCGGGCCGCCGCCGTGCTCGATCGCGTTGGTGAGCAGCTCGCTCGACAGCAGCATCGCGGTGCGCCGTTCGCGCTGCGCCACCCCGGAGGTCTCGAGGATGTCGTCGATCCAGCGCCTGGCAGGGCCCAGCTCACCCAGCGAGCTCGCGACCCGCCGCTCCGCGCGGATGACGGCGCTCGGTGCGTCGTCGGGCGTCGACGCCGGTGACGCCGCCTCGGCGGCGAGCACGAGCGGTGCGCCCAGGACCACGGGGGGCGCCGCGGCGACTCGTGCGCGCACCGCGAGGACGGCGATGTCGTCGCGTTGGCGCGCGGGCGCGGGCACGAGGGCGCGCACGAGCGCCGCGGGCAGCGAGGCCGTCGCGATCGACGCGGACGCCTGAAGGGTCTCGGCGAGCAGGGTGATGCGGTCGCCGAGCATCGCGCCGCGCGACTCGACCAGCCCGTCCGTGTAGAGCAGGAGCGTCTCGCCGGGCCGGAGCAGCGTGCTGTGGTCGGTGCGCTCGACGCCGGGCAGCACCCCGAGCAGCAGGTCCGAGCGGAGGTTGAGCACCTCGACGGTGCCGTCCTGCCGCAGGGCCAGCGGCGGCGGATGCCCGGCGTTCGACCAGGTCACGTGGTAGGTGCCCGGCGGGTGGTCGTGCTCCCCGCCGACCGGCGTCCGCTCGAGCCGGGCCACGATCGCGGTCGCGCCGGCCTGCGGCCCGAGCTGGTGGTTCGCCCGGTCGAGGAGGGTCAGCAGCGCGGACGGCGTCTCGTCGTGGCTCCACGCGAACGCGCGCAGCATCGAGCGGAGCTGGCCCATGTGGGCTGCCGCCTGCATGTCGTGGCCGGCGACGTCGCCGATCATCAGCACCGTGGTGTCGTCGTCGACGGCGACGACGTCGTACCAGTCGCCGCCGACCTGGTCGGTGCGCGTCGCGGTCTCGTACGTCGTCGCGATGTCGAGGTGCGGCACCACCGGGGGAGCGGTCAGCAGCGCGTCCTGCAGCGTCGTCGCCACGTGGCGGCGCGCCTCGAGCAGCGCCACCCGGTCGAGGGCGTGGGCGACGTACGGCGTCAGGGTCGCCTCGAGCGACGCGGTGTCGGCGTCGCGCGCCCGGGGCGCGTCCCAGCGCGTGCAGACGACGGCGGCGACGCGGCCGTCGGCGTGCACCGGGACGATCGAGCAGGCGCCGTCGTGCTGCAGGACGTCCCTGAGGCTCGGGTACCGCTCGACGAGCTCCGCACCGCTCGCGAAGAACTGGGGCGTGCCGGTCGCGGCGGTCTCGCGGACCGGCATCCTGGCGTTCGTGCGCGGCCGCAGCGCGGACCGGGCGCCGCCCGCACCCGCGGCCTGCGGGGCGAAGTCGGGCACGTCCGAGACGAACGTGACGCCGCGCCGGTCGGCGTCCACGAGCGCCAGGTAGGCGGCCGAGGCGCCCATGCCGCGCACGACGACGCCGCGCAGCGCGCGCTCGACCTGGACGGCGGTCGTCGCCCCGGCGAACGCCTCCGACAGGCTCAGCAGGAGCTGGCTGCGCCGCTGCTCACGCCGGGCGGCCCGCTCGGCCTGCCGGGCGCGCTCCCGCTCGGTCCGCAGCCGGATCTCGCCGCTGCACGACGCCGCGAGGTCGGCGAGCGTGGCCAGGTCGGCCCCCGTCCAGGCGCGCGGGCTGGTGTCCATCGCGATCAGCGCCCCGACGACGACGTCGTCGGCTGCGTGCACGGGCATCGCGACGACGGCGCCACCCTCGGCGCCGAAGTTCTGGCACACGGCCGCCGCGCCGGGGTCCGTGCTGACGTTGCCGAGCACGATGGGTTCGCCGGACTCGACGACCCGCTGCGTCAGCGTCGAGTCGAAGTCGAGCCGACGGCTGAGCTGGTAGCGCTCGGGCATGCCGAGGGCACCCGGCAGCACCACCCCGTCCGCGGACAGCAGCGCGACGGACGCGATGGACACGTCGAGCTGTCGACGGACCACCCGGGCGATCCGGTCGAACGCGTCGTCGGCATACGGAAGGCCGAGGCGGGGCTGGCCAGGCGCAGCCTTCGCATCGGTGGCCATCGCCCCAGGATGCTGCAGATGGCGGGATCGCTCCACCGGCAGCGCGCCGTGTGGCGTCAGATGGACCGCGTCACACCTGCAGCAGACCGCGGCGGTGGGCGACGTCCACCGCCTCGGCCCGACCGGACACGCCCAGCTTGGCCAGCACGTTCGACACGTGGACGCTGACCGTCTTGGTGCTGATGTACAGCCGCTCGCCGATCTGCCGGTTGGACAGGCCCTCGGCGACGAGCGCGAGGACCTCCTCCTCGCGGTCCGTGAGCGACGCGACCGACTCGTGCCGTCGCGGGCCGCCCGGCAAGGGGACCCGCGCGCGGCGGGCCCACTCGCGGACCGCCTCGGCGAGCGGCACCGCACCCATGGCCTCGGCCTCGCCGAGCGCGACCGCGGCCTCGCGGGCCGCCGCGCCCGTGTCGCCCGTCGCGTGCAGGGCCTGGGCCCAGCGATACCGCGAGCGGGCCTCCTCGTAGCGGTAGCCGTAGCCGAACTCGCGCACGGTCGCCTCCCACAGGGCGGGATCGGCGGGTTCGCCCGACGCCGCGGCGCGCAGCCGGGCGAGCTCGGCGTCGACGCGCAGCAGCCACGCCCGCCCCTCGGGTCCGAGCTGCCCGCCGCGCGGGCGGCCGCGCACGGCGGTCGTGTGCGCGATCTCGCCGAGCGAGGCGCCGACGTCGAGGAGCCGGGCGCGGGCCGACGTGAGCTCCCGCGCGCTCACGCCCGCAGGGACGCGCTCCGCGTCGTCGGCCAGCGCGGCGATCGCGAGCGCGCTGATCCAGATGCGACCGAGGAAGTACTCCGACCAGACCGCGCCCAGGTGGTCGGCGAGCTCGAGCGCCGCGGCGACCGCGTCCTCGCACCGGCCGGCCCACGTGAGCGCGTCGACGAGCGTGCCGCCCGCGAACAGGGCGACCTGTCCGTCGCGCTCCCAGGCCGGGCGCAGGTCCGTGCAGCGGTCGATCACGTCGGCGTCGCCGCGGGCGACCGCCGCGTAGAGCTGCACCGAGGTCAGGAACGGCACCGCGGGAGCCGGCACGCCGGGCGGCAGGGGTCGCGCGGCCAGGTCGCCCCGGACGTACCGGTACAGCTCGTCGAGCACGTGGAGCTGCTGGCCCGCGGCCGACCAGGCGAGACCCGTCTCGTCGGCCCGCGCGAGGCCGTCCGACAGCACGACGCCCGCGCGGTCGAGATCCCCCGCGTAGTAGTGCGTCGTCATGAGGTTCTGCGCCGTGCGCAGCTCGACGAGGCGGTCGCCGGCGTCGCCCGCCCGGGCGCGGGCCGTGGCCAGGAGGTCGGCGGCCGCGTCCGGGTCGTCCGCGTCGAGGATCGCGAGCGTCGTCAGGGCGTCCGCCTCCGCGCCGGGCGCGCCCGCGGCGAACGCCACCTCGACGGCCTGCGACGCCACGGCTGCGGCCTCCTCGTCGCGGTCCATGTTGAGCAGCGTGCGCGCGCGGCGCGCGGTGGCCCACGCCAGCGCGGGCGACGGGCCGCTCGCGGAGAGCTGCGCGACGGCCAGCTCTGTCTGCTCGAGCGCCGCCTCCACCAGGTCCTGGTCCAGCAGGTGGCGCGCCAGCAGGTCACGGGCGACGGCCTGCCGGTCCTTGTCGTGCTCCAGCGCCTCGACCGCGCGGCGCGCGAGGTGCTCGGCACGGAAGAACTCGCCCGCGCGGCTCGCCGCCTCGGAGGCCGCGAGCGCGACCTCTGCCCGGTCGGTGCCGGTCAGCGTCTCGGCGTGGGGCACCGCGTCCCACAGCGAGAGCACCTGCTCGCGGTGCCGCAGCTCCTCGACGGGCGCGAGCACGCTGGCCGCACGGTCGGCGGCCTCGTGGGACGCGGCCAGCGCCGTCGGCAGGTCGTGGGCGTGCAGGGCGTGGTGGGCGCGGATCGCGGCCCCGCCGAGCGCGGGGTCGTCGGTCAGCGCGGCGAGGTACGCGCGGTGGAGGCTCACCTGCTCGCCCGGCAGGAGGTCGAGGTAGAGCACCTCGGCCAGCAGCGCGTGCCGGAACGCGAGCTTGCTCCCCTCGACCTCGAGCACCTGGTGGGCTACGACGTCGCGCAGCGCGGCGTCGAGCACCGCCGGGTCCTCGAACGTGCGGGTCCGCGAGGCGGCGGCGCGCAGCAGGCCCTCCTTGACGAGGCGGCCGCCCACCGACGCGACCCGTGCGAGCTCCTGCACCACCGGGTCCAGCCGCTGCAGGCGGGCGTGCAGCACGTCGGTCAGCGACCACGGCAGGCCCGCCGACAGCCCGCCGGCCCCCAGCAGCTCCTCGGCGAAGAACGCGTTGCCCTCCGAGCGGCGTCGCACCTGGTCGAACTCGGCGTCCGGCAGCGGCGCCTCGGCCAGCGCCGTCGTGAACTGCCGCAGCTCGTCGGTGGTGAACGGGTCGAGGTCCATGCGTTCGACGGTCGGCTGGCGGTAGAGCTCGGCGAGCACGGGCCGCAGCGGGTGACGGCGGTCGAGGTCGTCGGTGCGGAACGTCGCCACGATCAGCAGGTGCTCGTCGCGCAACCGCGCCACGAGGAACCGCAGCACGTCGCGTGTCGACGAGTCGGCCCAGTGCAGGTCCTCGAGCACCAGGACCAGCGGCGCGCCGGGGGAGCCCGCGGCGCGCAGCGCGGACCGCAGCCCGTCGAGTAGCTGCAGGCGCTCCGCGACGTCGTCGGCGTGGGCGGTGGGCATGACGCTCGTGTCCAGCAGGCGCAGCAGGGCGGGGCGCTCGCGGACCACCTCGTCGACCGCCGCCGCGCCCGAGAGCTGCGCGAGCGCCTCGGAGAACGGCAGGTAGGGGATGCCGACGGCGCCGAGGTCCACGCAGTGCGCGACGACGACGCGCGCACCCGCGTGCTGGGCGACGTCGGCGAGGTGCGTGATGAGCCGGGTCTTGCCCACGCCCGCGTCGGCACCGACGAGGAGGACGCCCGGCTCGCCGTGCGCGGCGCGATCCAGGGCGCGACGGAACGCGGCGACCTCGGCTGCACGGGCCACCAACGGCACACTCGTGGATCGGCGCACCACCTGATCGTCCCACCGTCCACCGACATTGCCCGAGACCAAATCTCACCAGGTGGGCAGGGTTTGCTGACATGCGATTGCGATCTACATCACACCGCGCGCACACTGGAAGTCAGCCCCCGAGGGACTCCCAAGACGCAGGTGGTGGTGAGAATGCAGACCTTCGATGCGCTGCCGATGCTCGGCCGAGGTAAGCACCGCAACCCCAAGAAGGGCGCGTGCTTCATGGAGCTCGCGTCGTTCCTTGCCGGAGAGCGGTGGAGCGACCACCCGTCCTGCACGCACCCGCTGCTGGCGATGCTCGCCCGCGCCGTCAACGACCTCACCTCCGACGACGCCCGGCCGCAGCTCGCCCCGCTGATCCCCAGCGTCATCGGGCTGACCAGCGACGACCCGCGCTGGGACGTGCGCATCGCGCTGCGCTCCGCACGTGCCGCCATCGCCATCAGCCCCGCCGACCGGCAGCAGACCCTCGCCGTCGCGATCTACGGCTGCGAGAGGATGCTCGACGACCTCGAGGGCCGTCCCGCCGGGACGCTCGAGCCCGCGAGCGTCGAGGCGCTCGCGTCCGTGCCGCGCACGGCGGAGTGGGCGCGCAAGTTCCTCGCGGACACGCACGTCAAGCCGCGCCGGTTCGTGCGCGACGCCGCTCCGTCGGTCGTGTCGACGGCGGTGCAGGGCATCAGCGAGGCGTTCGTGCCCGACGTCGACGCACGGCTCCGCGAGCTGCTGTACGACACCGTCGCCGAGGTGCGCGGCTGGGCCGGGCGTCTCGACGAGGACACCGCGCCGCTGGTCCGCGAGGCCTGGGAACCCGTCGTCAAGGCGGCACCGGTCCGCTGAGGACGCCCCTGTCCACGGTCGGAGGGCTGCGCTAGCGTGCCTGCGTGCGCACCCTGACCCCCGGTTCGGCCCACGTCTCCCGTCCGGGGCGCCACGGCGCCATGACGCGGCGGCTCCTCGCCCTCACGCTGGCACCCGTCCTCGCGCTGCCGCTCGTCGCGTGCACGGGCACGGACATCCCGCCGGCGCAGGACGGCGCGGACGACCTGCGCCAGGCCTTGCAGAGCGGCGACTTCGACGGGGTGCACGTCAGCCAGGACACCGAGGGTGACCCGCAGGCGCAGACGACCGAGGTGCTCGAGCCGCTCCTGGCCGCATCAGGCGTGGAGCAGCCGGACGTGTCGGTCACCCAGGTGGTCACGGAGACCGAGGGCGAGCTGGAGGGCAAGCGCGCCACCGCGACGCTCCAGTGGCAGTGGCGACTGGGCACCGACGCGGAGTGGACGTACCTGACGCGCGCCCGGCTGGACTACGTCGAGCCGGAGGAGGGCTCCGACGCCCCGGGGTACTGGGCCACGGCCTGGGAGCCGTCGATCCTCGTGCCCGACCTCCAGCCCGGCGAGCGCCTCAAGGTCACCAAGGTGGCACCCGAGCGCGCCGACGTCCTCGACGGCGCCGGAGAACCGCTCGTCACCACCCGGAAGGTCTGGCGGGTCGGCATCGACAAGACGCACGTCGCGCAGGAGGACTGGGACGCGACCGCGCGCACCCTCGCCCAGATCGCGACCGACGGCGGCATCGGGACCGACCCCGACAAGTACGCCGCGCGCGTCGCGTCGGCGGGGGCGAAGGCGTTCGTCGAGCTCGTGACCGTCCGCCAGGAGAACCCGCAGATCGACGTCGGCGCGGTGCGCCTGGCGGGCGGCGCCGTCCTCGAGGGGGAACGCGCGCTGGTGCCGACGCCGACGTTCGCGCGTCCCGTCCTCGGCACCGCCGGCGAGGCGACCAAGGAGCTCATCGAC
>CBINDH010000089.1:0-9094 GCA_966249365.1 uncultured Xylanimonas sp.
ACCGGCACAGCCTCCAGCTTCGAGCGCAACTGGTCCACCTCCGCCAACGCCGCCGACCGGCGCCCCGCCAGATCCCGCTCCACCTCCGCGATCGTCGCTTGGCTCCCCTCCAGCTCCTCGAGGCGCCGCTCGATCGCCGCCTCGTAGTCCGCCAGGTCCCGCCGGTAGTCGTTGATCCGGGTACAGCAGTCCGCCAGCCACTCGGCCTTCGCCGCCACACCCTCAGGCTCCGGGGGCAGATCCAGCTCGGGTGGACCGCCCGCCGCCGTGTCACGCGCCTCGGCCAACGTGCGCTCCGCCTCAGCCTGCATGCGGCGCACCTCGTCGAACTGGCGGGCGATCTCCCGGGCGGCGTTGCGGCTGTTCAGCTCCGCCTCGTGCTGGCCCCGCACGATCGCCTCCACCGCCGCGGTCGCGCCCGGCCCGTTCCACGGGTGACGCGACTGGGCCTGCTCGTCGGAGCGGGCAGCGAGGATGTCACGGGTCTTGGCGTGCGCCACCTTCTCTCGCTCGAGCGCGTCCTCCAGCTCGGCGATGCGGTCCACGGCCCGCTTCTTGAACGGGTCGACCTCGGCGGCCGGATAGTGCTTGCCGCCCCGGCCCACACGGGAGAACGACGTCGTCTCCAACATGCGGGCCGTCCAGGGCTTCGCCTCGTTCGGCGGCGGGGGGAGGGTGGCGGTCACGGGTGAGCCTCCTGATCAACGGGGTCAACGGTCGGGGCGATCCACAGGTGGTCGCCGGGTTCGAGGGCGAGGAGGCTGAGGGTGAACCGGTCCGGGCGCGCCGGCACCGGGACCACGAGCGACGGGCGGCCCCGGCCGCACGGGATCGTCCTCCACCCGGGCCGATCCGGCAGGCGCACGTCCACGGCGGCGGCACCGTCGAACGGGAACCCGCAGTCGCCGTCTACGACGACCGTCAGGCGCACCCGGTCGCGGGCCACGTCCAACACGAGCACATCCCAGGACGCCCGGTCCTCGACCCGGTCGGCTTCACGGTGGGCGTCGACCATCACGCCGGCCACGAGGTCGTACGCCTGGGTCCACGTCGCCTCGGCCTGCGGGGTCCAGGCGTCACCGAGGAACCGGGCGAACGTGACGATCAGCGCCTCGCCGACCGCCGGGTACATGTCGACCGTGACCTGGTAGCGGCGGTGCATCCGGCCGAGCTTGCGGAGCCGAGGGGCGACCGATTCGAGGTTGTCGGCGCCGGCGACCACGAGGTCCAACGTGTCGGCGAGCTTTCGGCGCTGGCCGGCCATGTCGACGCCGAACAGGTCCCGCAGCTCCGGGTGGGCGTAGAACAGCTGCCCGTAGAACCAGGCGACGAACCGGTCACCGAACCGACCGGCGTGCTGCCATGTCGAGCGGAGCAGGTCAACGTTCATCGGAGGCGTGCCGCCATCTCGCGGTCGAGGTCGACGAGCATCCGGCCCTGCGCCCGGCACAGGTCGCGCAGCTCGTCGACGGTGAGCCGCTCCAACGGGTCGACCAGCGGCACGTCGGCCACGTCGAACAGGCGCTCCTCCTGCGGCGCCGCCGCGGGGCCGGCGTCGAACGTGCGGCGGGCCACCGGCCAGCACGCGAGGATCTCGTAGGTCGTCGGCTCGTCGTGGTCCAGCTCCTCAGGGACCGTCCAGTCGCCGGGGCCATCGGCCTGCCAGAACACGTACTCGCCGATCGTCTCGCCGTCAGCGCGGCGGATGATGTGCATCGTCGGGGTCGGGGTGGTCATGCTGCGGTACCTCCAGTGGTGGGGACGGGGCCAACGGGCGGGGTGGCGCCGCTGCCGCACGCAACGCTGGGCACGGAAGCGGACGCCACCCCCTCGCTGGCCGGCGAAGATGGACGGGACGGGATGCCGGCGTGCCACGAGTGCGACAGCACCAGCCGGAAGCACGACTGGCACTCGCCGAGCCCGTTCGGCGTCGGCTCGTCGCACGTGCACGTGGTCGGCTCGCAGGCGAGGTGGTACCGGAGGCCGCCGGTCAGGCCCCGGGGCTCGCCGCAGTAGATGCAGGTGGCGCGCTTGCTGCTCACGACGCCGCCTTCCGCTCGGCGGCACGGGCCCGGGCGCGCTGGCCGCGCAGGACGCGGCGCTCGGCCTCCGAGCAGCCACCCCAGATCCCGAAGCGAGCCGTGGTCTCGATCGCGTAGTCCAGGCACTCCGCCCGCACCGAGCAGCCGGCGCACACGGCCTTCGCCTGACCGGTCGGCTCACCCCGCTCCGGGAAGAACAGGGCCGGGTCGACACCCAAGCAGTTGGCCCGGGCCCGCCACGACTCGTCTACCACCGGCACCGCCACCAGCTCGACGGGACGGGCAACCGGGCGCGGCACCGGCGCGGCGACGGTCAGGCTGCGGTGCTCGCCGAGGGTCATCGTGTCCGGCTCCGCGCTCGGGTCGAGCCGTTCCGGGGCTCGATGCCAGCTCTGGCGTGAGTTGCTGACCATTGGGGACCTCCTGGGGAAACGGGTTTCACGGGACGTCACAGCCGCGGGCGCGGCCATCGGGGGCGGACGGGGCGGAGCAGTCGGAGCGGCGGCACGAGCGCGTCCGGCCGGCGCGCACCTCCGCGGCGGGCACAGTCACCACGGCGGCCTCGCACCAGCACGTCACCCGCAACGGCCCGTTCCGGTCCACCGGCAGGCGGGCGTCGCTGGAGCGCACTGAGGCGGTCCTCGTGGCCGATCGCTCCGCCAGTCCCTGCCGGATCGCGGCGATTCGGTCGTGGATCCGCTCGGCCCGCTCGCTGGCGCGTTCGTCGGCGACGGTCGGCTCAGCGCCGATGACCTCGCCGCAGGTCGCGCACACGACGGTCTCGTGGTTGCAGTTCACGCCGCGCTCCCAGCGTCCTCGACCCGCGATGGCGTCCACCGTCCGGCTGCCGGCCACGACCGGTCGTCGGGGTGGTCCTCGCACCAGTCGGCGCAGCAGTCCGAGCAGAGCTGCACGACGTCGGGGTTCCAGTAGGCGGGCACCACGTAGGCGACCTGGCGGTCACAGCACGAGCACCTTGGGCTGAACTCGTGGATCACGGCGGTGCGGGTCGGGGGTTGCGCCGGCGGGCGGCCGTGCTTGGCCAGCAGGCGATCGGCGGCGGCGGTCCCGGCGCTCATGCCCACGGCTCGATCGCTTCGACCTCGCCGGTGCCTTTGCAGGGCTTGCACTTGGCGCCGCCGAGGTGACCGGTCCCGGCGCACTGGGCGCACGGCTCAGGGCGCACCCACGCGGAGCGGGCGTCGTCACAGGTCCAGCCTTTGGCGAGAGCGTCGGCCACGACCTCGAGGCGGCGGGCGAAGTCGGCTTCGGCGTCAGCGTTGAGCTTCGAGCGGCAGTCGGAGCAGGGCCCGTAGAGGACACCGACGGGGATGTCCTTGCCGCAGCGGGGGCAGGTGAGGGCGCAGAGCGGAGTCATGGCGCTCCCCCGGCGCCATCGTCAGCCGACTGCAGCTCGCCCGCCCGGGCCCGCATCTGCTCCCGCATCCGGAGGAACGCGGCCTTGCCTTCACTCGCCGATGGCGGATCGGTCTTGGCGGGGGGCAGCCAGGGATCGTCCGCCATCTCGTAGGTGACCGTGGGCCGGTCGCGCTCGGCGGCCTCGAGCGCTCGGGCGTGGTGCGTTCGGGCCGGCTCGATGCCGAGCGCCTGGCGGGACGGCTGGCGGGCCTCGTCCTCAGCCTCGTACAGGATCGCTTCGTAGGCGTTCCGGAACTCCCAGCGGGCCCGCTCGTAGTCGGTCTTGTGGCGATCGAAGAAGCACTTGCCGGCGGCCCGCTGGACGAGCGGGTGCATGTCCTCCCGGTCCGCGAAGTACAGGCCGACTGCAGCGTCGACGCCCGGTGGCTCCTCCCCACGGATGCGCTTGGCCTCGGCGAGGATCTCGCCCGGCCGCGGCGGGAACGGCGAGTCACGTCGGCACAGGCGCCGGGTCGCCTCGATCGCCAGCGGCCCGTCGAGGTCGCGCATCAGCAGGTGCCACGCCTCGATGTTGAGCTCGTTCGGCTCGGTCTCGTAGGCGGCGCACACGAGCGCGTAGCACTGGGCGGTGTCGGTCCGGTTCATGCGCCCTCCTTGGCGATGAAGTCGCCGAGGAAGCTCTGCAGGCCCTCGGTCTTCTGCTTGCCCTTCGGCTTCGGCGGGGCGGGCGGGTTCTCCTGCCAGTCGCCGCGCTTCAGCCAGTTGGCGGGGTACGGGATGTACTGCTCGTCTGTGCCGGCGAGGTCCCAGTAGGCGAGCCAGCGCTCGAGGCTGGCGAGGATCTCGAGGTCGCTGACGCCCCGGCCGATGAGCGCGGTCCACGCCTTCTTGGCTTCGGTCTTGTGGGTCTTGCGGGGCCAGCGGTTCCAGAACCGGTCCCAGGTCGTCAGCTCGAAGGCGGCGCCGGGTTCGGTGGGAAGTGGCTCGGCAGCGTCGACGACGAGGGCGAGCGAGCGTGTCGTCGCCGGGACGGTGACGAAGTCTTTTGGTTCCTCTGACGGTTCTACTGACGGTTCATTGACGGTTTGGGTGCCGTCTGACGGCACCCCGTTACGCCGTGAGACGGCACCCCGTTGTGTCGTGACACGGCACCCCGTGTTGTCGTCAGACGGCACCCCGTTCTCTGCCGGGTGCCGTTCGGCGGCACCTCGTTCGGGGTGCCGTGTGGCGGCACCTCGTGAGGGACTATCGGGCTCCTCCAGCGGGTCGACGGGCGCCGCAGCGAAGCCCACGCCGCGCTCCACGAGGATCCGGTAGAGGTTCGGCCGACGGTCCTTCCGGATGCGGTCGTCGGGTGCGCCGTTCACGACTCGCTCGAGGTGGCCGCCGGCGACGAGCCGCGAGAGCACCTCCTGCACGGTCCGCTCCCGGCGCAGGTTCGCTTCCTTCTGGATCGTGGCTACCCCCGGGTAGGACTCCCAGGCGCCGTCGACCGGCGATGCGCCGGCGTGGTTGGCGAGGGAGAGCAGCACGAGCCGCTCAGTGCCCTCGGTGGGCGAGTGATCGAGGACCCAGCCCATGGCTTGGACGCTCACTCAACTGGCCTTCTTGGCCTGCTGGTCGGGGGGCAAAGGTGTTGTGGTCAAAGGGGCCTCGGTTGAGGGTTGAGGGGTCTGAGAACGGATGCGCCACGCGGCGACGGCTGGCTTGTGCCAGATCCGGTAGCGGGTGTCGGCGCGGTCGAGGACGACGGAGGTGGGCACGTCGTAGAAGGCGCAGAGCCGGGCGAGGGTGGAGACGTGCATGTCTCGCTCGCCTCGCTCCCATGCGGCGAGGTCTCCGTGTCGGATGAGGCGCAGGGAGTCCTCTTCGACGGCCCACCTGGAGAGCTGCCGCTGCTCGCGCAGTTCGGTGAGGACGGAGCCGAGGGCGACCGTGTAGCCATTGGCAGCCATCACGCGTTTCCCCTGGTCAGCGGGGTGGGTGACGGCAGTCGCGCGGCGTTCGCGTGCACGGGCGACGAAGAATGGGTACCTTGCGGCACGTCAGACCTCCTAGGAAGGGCTGGCCAGGCCCGGGGCTGTTGACGCAGCGCCCGGGCCACTCGGTTTTCGGGCGCGATCCTACCGCGCCCCTGCGTGCTGGTCGTCCCGTTCACGCGCCAATTGGCCCCGGTTTTCGGGCCCGATTCGCACACGGTGGCGGTGAACGTAGCGGTCATGCGACGGCCTTCCCGGCCTTCGCCTTGGCGCGGATGGCGACCATGACGACGAACTCGCGGCCGCATTCCTGGCAGGTGACTTCGGCGTCGGCGGTGCGGCTGGTGGCGTCGCTGACGTGGTCGACTTCGAGCGTCCCGCCGCAGCTCGGGCAGGTCGCGGGGATCGACAGGAGGGGCCCGGTCGTGGCGGGCTCGCCGAGGATGGCGGCGATACGGGAGGAGAGGGTCATGCCGCGCTCCACAGCTGGGGCTGCCGCTTGGCCGCGGTGGCGGCCGGCGCTCGGAAGATGAGGAGCGAGGAAGGGCGGCCGTGGGCGTGGACCTGGCGGCGCCCAGCAGGCTGCGGGCGGTGGCCGAGCCTGTCGAGCCGGTCGATCTTGGTGAGGCCGAGGGTCTCGGCGTGCCGGGTGAACTCGTCGGTCTGCCAACGCACCGCGCCCGAGCACACCTGGTCCTGGCACTTGACGAGCAGCACGCCGCCGGGGCGGAGCACGCGGGTGCAGTCGTCGATGCCGGCGCAGATGAGGGCGTGGCGGTCCTGCCAGGTGGCGCGCTCGTGGACGCCGTACCGCTCGCCTTCGCCGACGTCGGTGCCGTTGAGCTTGTACGGGCCGTCGAGCACGACGGCGTCGAACGTGGCGGCGGGGAACGGGAGGCGTGTGAAGTCGCCGCGCACGTCGGCCGCGGTGCGCTTGTCGAGGGTGACGAGCCGGTCGGGCCGCCAGGTGTTCCAGAACACGCCGCGCCCGAAGGTGGCGTCGAGCACGACCTGGTCGGCGTGCAGGTAGCCGAGCCGGGCGCAGCCCTCGATGAGGTGCCCGTTCGTGGGCCAGGCGTGCGCGGCGAGGACGGTCACGCCTGGCCTCCCTCGAACAGCGTGGGAGCGTCGATGTCTCGGGGCTGGTGGCCCTGCCAGACGAGGAGGACGCATCCGAACGGTGGCCGCTCGTCCGGTCCGATGCCGTTCGCCCCCGGGGCGATGAACCGCAGGCGCCCAGCGAGGAATCGGGTGGTGAGTCCGAGTCCGCGGTCCCGGTATGGCTCGACGAGGTCCTGCCACCACCGCTGTTCGGTGCGGTTCGCCGGGACGAGCATCACGGTCGTGCATGCCGAGCGCCACGCCTTTGCGACCCATGGCCGGATCGAGCTGTAGGGCGGGTTGCACCAGACGATCTCGCCGCTCCAGTCCTGGGCGAGGCCGTCCTGTGCCCGGGTGTAGTAGCGGGGCAGCTTGGCGTTGTGGTCGGCGGCGGCGACGTCGATGGTGAACCCGAACTCGGCGTGGAGCGGGTCGAAGATCTCGGGAGTGGTGGCGCGGTCGTCGATGGAGTCGAGGGTGCGCTGCTGCGGGTGGTTGCGGGCGGGCCGAGCTACGAGGCTCATCTCCCCTCCCCCGCGTCGTCTCGCCCGGCTGCTCGATCGGCGTCGCTGGCGGCGATGAGGGCGGCGGCTCCGGCGAGGATGAGCGGGCAGAGCGCGAGCCCGAGGATGGCGGCGGCGATGACGAGGAGGCTCACGACGTCTCCCCCTCGTCGCCGCGGGTGGCCCACTCGACGAACAGCAGGCTGGTGAACACGCAGAGGACGAGCACGGCGGCGAACGCTGCGAGGGCCGTGTCGATGGCGGGGGCGGTCACTGCTCGGTCTCCTGGATGCGGGCTTCGAGGTCGGCGATGGCGAAGTCGATGAGGCGGTCCTGGTCCTTGGTGAGCCGGTCGATGTTGAGTTGGAGGCGGTCGTTGTCGGCCATGGCGTCGTGGAGCTCGTTGCCCGAGTCGCGCAGGCGGCGGCGGAGCCGGGCGATCTCGACGCCGGCGAGGATGAGCGCGCCGACGGCGATGGCGGTGAGGGCGTTCATCGCTCCCCTCCCCTCGCCGTGCGGGCCTCGCGCAGCTCGTAGACGTCGTCGAAGCCGCGGCCCTGGGCGACCTCGTGGCGGTACCAGGCCTCCATGACGGGGCCGTGGATGCGGGCGCGCGCCCAGGAGCAGAGCCGACGCCAGAGCCAGGTGCGGGCGTTCATGCCGTCACCTGCCACCCGGGGCACTGGCGAACGAGGTGATAGGTCACCTCACGCCGGCGTGGGCCTTGCACGTCCTCGCGCCACGCGTCGTCGGGATCGGCGGTCGTCGTGGTGCGTTCCTCGTAGCACTCCCGTCCGAGGTCGCAGGCCATCCCGTCTTCGGGATCGATGATGCAGTGCCGGCATGTGCCGCAGGCACGGGCGTCGGGGTTGTACCAACAGCGACCGATGTGGGGCCGGATGCCGGCCTTGCGGCTCGACGAGTTCTTGCAGAACGGGCAGCGATAGCGGGTGACACGGATGGCCACCGGTTCGGGGGCGTTCATGCGGCACCTCGCATCTCGGGTCGGGGCAGCTTCTCGAGCGCCGTCCGGTTGACGGCGGGGAGCTGGACGAGCGGGTGGCCGAGGAGGTCGAGGCCGAGGGCGCGCAGGGCGAAGGCGTCGGCCGCGTTGTCGTCCTCGATGAGGACGTCGAAGCGCTTGACGAGGTGGGCGGCGATGAGGCCCTTGCCGGCGTTGCCCTTGCCAGTGACGTACTTCTTGAGGGTCGCGGGCGGGACCTCGGCGACTGCGATGCCGCGGCTGTGGAGGGCGTGGACGATGAGCCACCACAGGCCGGCGCGGTCGGTGACGGCGCCGGAGCTGCCGCGGGACTGGCCGAAGCTGGGCTGTTCGATGGTGACGAGGTCGACGTTCCAGTCGTCGATGGCGTCGAGGACGTCGAACAGGAGGGCGGTGAGCCGGTCGGCGCGCTGGTCGAGCGTGTCGCCCTTGTGGCCGGTCGATCGGAACACCTTCGTGCCGTCGGGGCCGGCGAATCCGGTGCCGGTCAGGCTGAGGTCCAGGCCGATGACGACGGGTGTGGTGGCGCTCATGGCGGCGGATTCGTCGAGCAGCGGGAGCGTCACGCCGCCTCCCCGATCTCGTCGTCGTCGACCGGCGCCGGCGCCTCGCCCTGCTCGTCGCGCATCGGCATGAGCAGCCCGGTGACGGGCGGGTTGGCGTCGACCTCGACGACGGTCGGCCCCACACCCGTGGTGAAGGTGAGCGAGACCTTCCCGAGCGTGTCCTTGAACTTGGCGAACCGAGCGAGGAACTCGGCGTTGTACGCGCACCGCCCTGCCGGGGCCCGGCGCTCCTCGGTGGGCCACGCCTGCCGCCACGACACCCCGAAGGCCATGTCGAGGACGGGCAGCTGGACGCGCAGGTCGTCAGTGATGAGCGTGAGTCCCCGCCGTTCGAGCTCGGGCATCAGCGCCGGGCGGGCCGGGTCTTCGAGCGAACCGAGGCGCAGGGTGACCTCGCGGGCCTCGTCGTCAGGCTCCAGGCTCTTGGTGACGTCGAGGACGTGAGCGGCGAACTTCTTGCCGAGGCCTTCGGGATCACCGACGAGCAGGGTGTGGCCGTCGTCGGGGAGGACGTCGAAGC
>CBINDH010000090.1:0-9092 GCA_966249365.1 uncultured Xylanimonas sp.
CGCAGCGGCACCGGAGCCGGGGCCTGCGCCGCCGGCTGGGCGGTGAAGGGCAGCGGTGCCGGGACCGGGGCGAACGAGCCGCCGGGTGCCGGGAGCGGAGCCACGGGGGCGGGCGCCACGAACGACTCGGCGGCCGGGCCGTCGGCGGCCTGGGCGGGGATCGTCGTCGTGGGTGTGTCGTCCTGCGGCTTCCGGCCGAACAGGCCGCGCCTGCGGTCCACCGCGTGCTGCTCGCGCGCCGCGCGACGCGTCGGCAGGTCGGCCATCAGCGCGTCGAACGCCGGCACGTCGTCCGCCTGCTCCGACGTCGTCGTGGGGTGGAACGGCGACGAGGCGGTCAGCGGCGAGGGGGACGCGGTCAGCGCCGCGGCCGGCGGCACGACGGGAGCGGGAGCGGGCGCGGGCTGGGGCGCAGGGGGCGCCGCCAGCGGGGCGGGGACCGCGGCCGGGTCGTCGATGCTCGCACCGAGGTGGAGCGTGCCCGTCACCGTGTCGTCGAGCTCGTTGAGCGAGCGGAAGCTCGAGAACAGAGCCGACCGCTGCTCGACGGCGAGGACCGGGGCCGAGATGGGCTCGGGCTCCTTCTCCTGGAACGTCTCGACGCGCTGACGGCTCGGCAGCGACCGGTCGCTCGAGACGATGTCCGCGGGCGGAGCCCACGTCTCGGTCGCGGTGAGCTCGGGCGGCAGCTCGGGCGTCTCGAGCGGCGGCAGCACGAGCGCGCCGGCGGGCTCGACCTCGGGCTCGGGCCGTGCGGTGCGTCGGCGCGGCATGCCGGTCGCCGTGGTGCCGTCGGTGAGCGCGTCCAGGTCGACCGGGATCGCCGCGGGCGGCTCGGGCTCGACGAGCGGCGGGCTCGCGGGGGCCATCGCCTGCTGCGCGACCTCGCCGAAGGCACCCAGCGGTGCCGGCTGCGAGGGCTTGGGGACGGGGTCGAAGGCCGGCGTCGCGGGCGCGATCTGGCCGGGCGACACCGCGCGGGTGAGGTTCGCCGCCTCGCGCTGCGTCGTGGCCTCGAGCGGGTCCGTCGGCTGCGGCAGCGGGACGGCCTCGTCCGGGAGGAACAGCGACGGCGGGAAGACGACGGTGACCATCGTGCCGGTGCCGTCCGGGCCGCTGCTGAACGCGATCGTCGCGCCGAGGCGGTCGGCGAGGCGGCCGACCACGAAGAGGCCGAGGCGCTGCGCGCCGACGGCGTCCTGGGCGGAGCGGGAGGCGACCTTGGCGTTGGCGTCCGCGACCTCCTCGGGCGTCATGCCCAGGCCGTGGTCGCGCACCGTCACCACGACGCCGCGGTAGTCGTTGGCCGTGGCGACCTCGACCGGGGTGTGCGGCTCGGAGAACATCGTGGCGTTCTCCAGGAGCTCGGCGAGCAGGTGCGCGGCGTTGAGGGCGTTGTGACCCAGCATCAGCGGGTCGACCTGCAGGTCGAGACGCACGCGGTCGTACAGCTCGATCTCGGACGACGCCGTACGGATGACGTCGGAGACGGGCATCGGCTGGCGCACGCGGCGGCCCGAGTCGATGCCGGCGAGCACGAGGAGCGACTCGGCGTTGCGGCGCATCCGCGTCGCCAGGTGGTCGAGGCGGAACAGGTTCGACAGCGTCGACGGGTCCTCCTCCGAGCGCTCGAGCTCGTCGAGGAAGGCGAGCTGGCGGTTGAGGAGCACCTGGTCGCGGCGGGCGACGTTGACGAACATCTCGGCGATCGAGCCACGCAGGGCGGCCTGCTCGCGGGCCACCTGCACCGTGGTCGCGTTGACGTCGTTGAAGGACTGCGCCAGGCGGCCGATCTCGTCGCGGGACTCGACGGGGATCTCGAACAGGTCGATCGTCGACGTCTGGCCCGGGACCGTCATCTGCTCGACCATGCGCGGCAGGCGGTCGCGGATCTCACCGGTGGCGACCGTCAGGCTGCGCAGCGGGCGCACGATCCTGCGGGCGACGGACAGGGCGATGATGAGCGAGAGCGCCAGGATGCCGAACGCGGCGGCGGCGGTCGTGACCGCCCGGGTGCGGGCCTGGTCCGAGAGGAACTGGGCGTACGAGGCGGTCAGGTTGCGGACGTCGTCGCGGATCGGCTGCGACGACGCGATCCAGTCCTGGCTGAGCTGGTCGAAGCCGGCCGCGACGGCGGCCTGATCGGCCGGTATGGACTGCGCACCGCTCCCGAGCGCGTCGCGCACGACACCGAGCTGGCCGTCGAGCGGGGGCAGGCGGAAGCCGTTCGGCAGCCGGTCGAGCATCCCCCGCGTGGCCTCGAACTGCCGGTCGGTCGTGTCGATCGTCGTGACTGCGCGGAGCGCGCGGTCACGGTCGGCCTGGCCGGTCGCCGCGGCGCTCGCGAGGACGCCGTTGATGATCGGCCGCTCGTAGACGACGGCGAGCATCGTCTCGTCCATGGCCACGTAGGCGTCGAGGTGGAGGGCCAGCATGCGCTCGTCGGTGGTCCCGCCGAGCTCGCGCGCGACGTTGAGCGCGTTGTCGATGTACTGGTTGTACTGCGTCGTCGCCTCGTCCTCGGTGACGGTGCCGTCGGCGATCTGCGCATGGAGGCGCGCGACGAGGTCCTTGTCCGCGAGCGTGGCGCTGATGGCGCGCCGGACGCGCAGGTCGAGGTCGTCGATGTTCACGGCACGCAGCGCCGTGTCGCGCTCCTCGAGGGCGGCCATGGTGGCCTCCGCGGCGGCGGGGAGGGCCTCCTTGGCGCCGGGAAGGCCCAGATGGGCGGCGATGTTGAGGGAACGCTCGTAGGCGACGGCGGAGCCGGCTTTGTCCTGCACCTCGAGGCTCGCGATGAGGGCAGCCGTCTGGCTCGCGGTCCGGTCTGCCTTGACCGAGTCCCAGGAGACCCAGCCGGCGGCAAGTGCGAGCACGAGGATCGGCATGGCGAGGGTCGCAAGGATTTTCCCGCGAACGCCCAACCTGCGGAGCATGTTGCCTGCCTTCCGTTCGCCCGCGGGTGGTCCGCGGGGCGTCTCTCTGCACGGCTCCGTCGCCATCTGCCCATGTCGCAGGCGCGATTGCGTAGGCTCAGGGTGTGCGAGCGGTCACGATAGCCTCCCAGGCAGGTCCAGGGAAACTCGCTCTTCTTGAGACAAATCCCCCGCAGGCGGACGACGGTCAGGTTCTGGTCCGCGTCGCTTCCAGTGGCGTGAACCGTGCTGACCTGCTACAACGCGCGGGAAAGTACCCACCGCCCCCCGGTGCGCCGCCCTGGCCGGGCCTGGAGATCGCCGGCACGGTCATCGCCGCAGGTCACGGCGTGTCGTCCCCGCGTGTCGGCGAACCGGTCGCCGCGCTGCTCGAGGGGGGCGGGTACGCCGAGCTGGCGGTGGCCCGCGCCGCGCAGACCCTGCCCGTCCCGGACGGCGTCGACCTCGTCGACGCGGCGGCGCTGCCCGAGGCCGCCTGCACCGCCTGGATGCACCTCGTCGACACCGCCCGCCTGCAGCCCGGCGAGTGGGTTCTCGTCCACGGCGGCTCCGGCGGCGTCGGGACCATCGCCGTCCAGATCGCCAAGGCGCTCGGCGCGAACGTCATCGCCACCGCCGGCGGCGCCGAGCGGACCGCGCGGGTCCGCCGGCTCGGCGCCGACGTCGTCGTCGACCACCGGAGCGACGACCTCGTCGCCACCGTGCACGACGCGACCGAGGGGCACGGCGCCGACGTCGTGCTCGACATCCTCGGCGCCGGCGGCCTGCCCGACAACGTGCGGGCGCTCGCGCACGGCGGGCGGCTCGTCGTCAGCGGGCTGCAGCGGGGACGGCGCGGCGAGCTCGACCTCAACGAGCTGATCGTGAAGCGCGCCGTCGTCACGGGCTCCACGCTGCGGTCGCGCAGCGCGGACGAGAAGGCGGCGATCGTCGCCGCCGTGCGCGCGAACGTCTGGCCGATGGTCGCCGACGGCCGTGTCCGGCCCGTCGTGCACGCACGCCTGCCGCTCGACGACGCCGACGACGCCCTCAACCTGCTCGAGCGCGGCGAGGCGTTCGGGAAGGTTCTCCTCCTGCCCTGAGCGACCGGTGCAAGATGGGGACCATGACGGAGCCCGAGCAGAACGCACCCGACGACGAGCAGCAGCCGGAACAGCACCGCGTGGTCACGCCCGAGGGCGAGGAGCTTCCGCCCGACGCCGGCGAGCCCGACGAGGAGGTCGACGACGAGGTCTCTCGCATCGAGGAGCCCGCCAAGGTCATGCGCATCGGCGGCATGATCAAGCGGCTGCTCGACGAGGTGCGCGACGCCCCGCTCGACGACGCCGCCCGGTCGCGCCTCGCGGAGATCCACGAGCGTTCCCTGCACGAGCTCGAGGACGGCCTGTCGCCCGACCTGATCGAGGAGCTCCACCGCATCACGCTGCCCTTCGCCGACGACGGCACCCCGCCCTCGGACGCCGAGCTGCGGATCGCGCAGGCGCAGCTCGTGGGCTGGCTCGAGGGGCTGTTCCACGGCATCCAGACGGCGCTCGTCGCCCAGCAGATGGCCGCCCAGGCGCAGCTCTCCCAGATGCGGCGTGGGCTCCCGCCCGGCGGGCTGCCCGGGACGGACCAGCACGGGATGCCCGCACCGGGGGCGCCCCACGCCGAGGACGGACGGCCGTCCCCGGGGCAGTACCTGTAGCCCTACCAGGAGCCCCCGCCGCCGTCGCCTCCCCCGCCGACGGCACCGCCGAGGCCGCCTCCGGCGGTGCCCGAGGTGCCCGAGGCGGTCGCGGCGCCCAGGGCTCCGCCGAGCGCCACGGCAGGAACGACGACCGCTGCGGCGTGGGCGTTCGCTGCGCGGAGGTCGTAGACCCAGTCCGGTGACCCCGTCGACCCGCGCACGTAGCGCGGCGGGACCTGCGGCACGCCCGCGGCCCAGGCGTCGAGCACGCCGAGGCCGAACGCCCACGGCAGCTCCTCGTCGACCGTGAGCGGGGTGCCGTCGCCCGGACCGGCGCCGGTGCTCGGGGTGGTCTGCCGCCGCGCCCGCAGCTGCTCGCGGAACCCGACGACGTCGGCCGCCGTCTGCCGGCCCGCGGCCGTCAGGCTCGACCGCGCCCCGGGCGACCAGACACCGACCGACGCGACCGCGAGGAGCGCCGGGACGAGCGCCCACGCCGTCGGGCCGAACGGGTTGCCGAACAGGCCCACGACCGCCAGCAGGACCGCGACCGCCGCGACCACGACCCACGCCACGCGCGCGACCCGGACCCACCGCGAGTCCCGGACGAGGCCCGAGCGGGCGGCCCACCGGGTCAGCTCGTGCTGCACGGCGTCGGCCCTCCGGCGCACCTCCTGCGCCGACTCGGGCGAGGCCGCGACCTCGAGGCTGCCGTGGCGCAGGCCGATGACGGCCGCCTCGGTGACGTCGTCAAGGCCACGGAGCCTCGTCCCGGGGACCCTGTCGACGACCCAGTGGTGCTTGGCGCTGGTCAGGGTGACGGCCCCGCGGGCCGCCGCCTGGACGAACGAGACGGTGAGCGCGTCCTCGGGCACCCTCCCGGTCAGCAGGTAGCGCGCCTGCACCGGACCGAGGCCGGGCGGCGGGCGGAGCTGGAGCGGGCTCGGCGCGGGCTCGCGGCGGCGCGCGGCGAGCGTCACCGCACCGCCCAGGGCGAGTGCGGCCAGCGCCGCGCCGAGGATCGTGAGGGCCTCGCCCCGCCTCGCGCCGAGGACGGGGTCCCACCGCGCCGGCCACGGCATGAGGTCCGCCGGGACGGCCGGGGCGGGGCCCGCCAGCCCGGCGCGGACCGTGACGGGCGTGCGGGGCGTCAGGCCGGTCACCGTGACCTCGAGGGTTCGCGTGCCCGCGCCCGCGACCTCGCACACGCCCTCGCCCGCGAGGCCGATCTCGCACGTGGCGTCGTCGGCCGGGAACGGCAGGTGGACCGTCACGCGGGCCTCGTCGACCGACATCGACCAGCCCGACGGCACGACGTTCCACACCCAGCGCGAGCGGTCGCCGTCCGCGAGGAGCGCGTCGTCCTGGACGTACGTCACCTCATACGAGTGCGTGCCCGCGGGAAGGGTCGCGTCCGGGGAGCCGATGCGCAGCGACGTGGCGCGTCCCCGGTCGGTCGTGGTCAGCAGGGTCGCCGACGTCGGGGCGTCGTCCGGGTCGCCGACCAGGCGCCCGGTCACGTCGTGCGGGACGCGGCGCAGGCCCGGGGCGTTCGGGTCGGCGTGGCTGAAGTGGCGGACGATGCCATGCCGGTCGTCGGCCGGGTCGTCCACCTCGATGAGCTCGGTCGCGCGCAACGTCCCGTCGTCGGACACCGTGACCTCGACGTCGAGGCTGCGGATCGTCATCGGGTCCTCGGCACGGTTCGGCCACGGCCCGAGCGCCGGCGCGCACACCGTGACCGCGACGGCAGCCCGCCCGACGGCCGCACGAACAAGTCCCCTGCGCATCGTGGCCTCCCGTCCGCGGGACTCCGATCTCGAATCTATGGCGTCGAGACGTAGGGGGCGCCGCGAGATGCGGCCGCGGCCGTCTGGCTGCCACCGCCGTCGGGCGCTGGCAGGATCGGAGGCATGCACGCACGCGCCGGGCAGGTAGCCCTTCTGGAGGACCTCATCGACGTCGACCTGCTGGTCGGTGCCTACTACGACCTGAAGCCGGACGTCGACGACCCGGCGCAGGCCGTCGCGTTCGGGACCTCGGGGCACCGCGGGTCGTCGCTCGACCACGCGTTCAACGAGGACCACATCGTCGCGATCACGCAGGCGATCGTCGAGTACCGCGCCGCGCAGGGCACCGACGGGCCGCTGTTCATCGGCCGCGACACGCACGCGCTGTCGCTGCCCGCGTGGACCTCGGCGATCGAGGTGCTCGCCGCGAACGGCGTCACCGTGATGATCGACGCGCGCGACTCGTTCACGCCCACGCCCGCGGTCTCCCACGCGATCCTCGTGCACAACGGCGCCGTCTCGCCGTCGGGCGTGCGGACGTCGGGGCCCGGGCTGGCCGACGGCATCGTCGTGACCCCGTCGCACAACCCGCCGCGCGACGGCGGGTTCAAGTACAACCCGCCCAACGGCGGCCCCGCCGACACCGACGCGACGTCGTGGATCGCGGACCGCGCGAACGAGATCATCCGCACCGGCGTCGCGTCCGTGAAGCGCGTCGCGATCGAGGACGCCCTCGCCGCCTCGACGACGGTGCGGCACGACTACCTCGCCGCGTACGTCGACGACCTGCCCAACGTGCTCGACCTCGACGCCATCCGGTCCGCCGGCGTCCGGATCGGCGCCGACCCGCTCGGTGGCGCGTCCGTCGAGTACTGGGCCGCGATCGCCGAGCGGCACGACCTCGACCTCACCGTCGTCAACCCGCAGGTCGACCCGCGGTGGGCGTTCATGACGCTCGACTGGGACGGCAAGATCCGCATGGACTGCTCGTCGCCCTACGCCATGGCGTCGCTCGTGACCCGCATGTCCGGCGGCACCGCGCCGTTCGACGTCGCCACCGGGAACGACGCCGACTCCGACCGGCACGGCATCGTCACGCCCGACGGCGGGCTCATGAACCCCAACCACTACCTCGCCGTGGCGATCCAGTACCTGTACGGCGGGGCGCGGCCCGCGTGGCCCGAGGACGCCGCGATCGGCAAGACGCTCGTGTCGTCGTCGCTCATCGACCGCGTCGGTGCGGGGCTCGGGCGGCAGGTGCTCGAGGTGCCCGTCGGGTTCAAGTGGTTCGGGCCCGGGCTGCTCGACGGGTCCGTCGGGTTCGGCGGCGAGGAGTCCGCCGGGGCGTCGTTCCTGCGCCGCGACGGGCGCGTGTGGTCGACCGACAAGGACGGCATCCTGCTCGCCCTCCTCGCGTCCGAGATCCTCGCGACGACGGGGAAGTCGCCGTCGGAGCACCACGCTTTACTGGTGGAGCGGTACGGCGAGAGCTGGTACGCGCGGGTCGACGCCGCCGCGTCGCGCGAGGAGAAGGCGCGGCTCGCGGCGCTGTCGCCGTCGCAGGTCACCGCGACGACGCTCGCCGGGCAGGACATCACCGACCGGCTCACCGCCGCGCCGGGCAACGGGGCGAAGATCGGCGGGCTCAAGGTCACGACGGCGGACGCGTGGTTCGCGGCCCGGCCGTCGGGCACGGAGGACGTGTACAAGATCTACGCGGAGAGCTTCGTCTCGCCGGAGCACCTGGCGCAGGTGCAGGCGTCGGCGAAGGACGTGGTGAGCGCGGCGCTGGCCTGACGGCGGTCGCGCTGGGTTCGGCACAGGGCCCTGGGTTCGGCACTTGCGTTTGCCGAACCCAGGCGGTTTTGCCGAACCCAGCAGGGCTTGCGAACTCAGCGGGGTTTGCGAACTCAGCGGGGGTTGCCGGACCCAGCGGGGCTTGCTAACTCAGCGGGGGTTGCCGAACTCGGGGGTCGCTGCGGAGTCGACGGGTCGCCGATCCGCGGGCACCTGAGCGCGCGTGCCCTCGACGTGTGCACCTGAGTTCGGTAAAGGGCCCTGGATTCGGCACGTGCGTTTGCCGAACCCGCGGGGGTTTGCCGAACCCACGGGGGTTTGCCGAACTCGGCGGAGCTTGCGAACTCAGCGGGGGCTGCCGAACTCGGGGGCCGCTGCGGAGTCGACGGGGCGCCGATCCGGGGGGACGTCAGCGCGCGAGTCGGCGTGTGCACCTGAGTTCGGTAAAGGGCCCTGAGTTCGGCACGTGCATTTGCCGAACTCGAAGGGTCTTGCCGAACCCAGGGGGTCTTGGCGAACCCAGCGGGGTTTGCCGTACTCGCCGGTGGCAGCGGGAGTCGATTGCGGGAGTCGGTTGCCGGTCTCGGCGCGCATGAGCGCGCGTGAGCTCGGGGTGGAGCGCCTGAGTTCGGCAAAGGACCCTGGGTTCGGCACTTGCGGTTGCCGAACCCAGGGCCTTTTGCCGAAGCCAGCAGGGATTGCCGAAGTCAGGTGTGCGGGAACCTGCGGGGTTGCCGAGGTTAGCGCGGCCTGTGCGGGAGCCCGCCGGGTTGCCGCACCCAGCGGGTTTGCCCAGCGCAGCGGGTTGCCGAAGTCTGCGGTTTGCCCAGCGCAGCGGGATTGCACAGCGCAGCGGGTTGCCGAAGTCTGCGGTTTGCCCAGCGCAGCGGGATTGCACAG
>CBINDH010000091.1:0-8989 GCA_966249365.1 uncultured Xylanimonas sp.
CCGGCCGCAGCAGATGCCGTGGCCGTTCCTCAAGGCGCCGACGGCGATCGCGCAGGCCACGCCGACGCCGCAGCCCGGGACGTCCGCGGAGCCGGACGCGAAGCCGGACGCCGAGCCGGACGCGAAGCCCGACGCCGATTCGGACGCCCTGCCGACGCCGACGCCGTCGGCAGACCCGGCACGGCAGCCCGTCGTCCCCTCGGGCGGGCCGGTGCCGGTCGTCGTGGCGGACGCCCGCCGGTGACGGGGGACCTGCCTGGCGCGCTGTGACCGGCGGAACGGAACGGCCCGACTCTTTCTGTCACCCCGTCTGTAGAATCGTGGCCATGCCACAGAACGACCTGACCTCGGTCACCCCTGCCCAGGACGCGCGGGCTGCCCACCGCACCCGCAAGGTCCCGCGCATCGTGGTGCTCGGCGGCGGGTCCGTCGGGCTGTACGTCGCGCGCCGCCTGCGCAAGAAGCTGCGCAAGACCGACGCCGCGATCGTCGTCGTCGACCCCCGTCCGTACATGACCTACGCGCCCTTCCTCCCGGAGGTCGGTGCGAGCTCGATCGACGGCCGCGACGCCGTCGCGCCGCACCGCTGGGCGCTCAAGGGCGTGGACGTGCTGCAGGGCTACGCCACGAACATCAACCACACCGACAAGCGCGTGCGCATCCAGCCCGAGGCGGGCGACGCGTACGAGGTGTCGTACGACGAGCTCGTCGTCGGCCTCGGCTCGGTGTCGCGCACGCTGCCCATCCCCGGTCTCGCGGAGACGGCCATCGGCTTCAAGAACGTGGAGGAGGCCATCGCGGTCCGCAACCACGTGCTCAACCGTATGGACGTCGCCTCGTCCACCTGGGACGCCGACCTGCGCAAGCGCATGCTGACGTTCACGTTCGTCGGCGGCGGCTTCGCGGGCGTCGAGGCGATCGCCGAGCTCGAGGACCTGGCCCGCTACGCCACGCGCAACTACCCGACGATCGACCCCGAGGACCTGCGCTTCGTGATGATCGAGGGCTCGGGCCGCATCCTTCCCGAGGTCACCCAGCCGATGGGCGAGTGGGCCATGGAGGAAATGAAGAAGCGCGGCATCGAGTTCCACCTCAACACGTTCCTGTCGTCGTGCGTCGACGGCCACGTCAAGACGTCGACGGGCGTGGAGTTCGAGTCGGACACCATCGTGTGGACGGCCGGCGTCAAGGCCAACCCGGTGCTCAAGGAGGCCTCGGACCTCCCGGTCGACAAGCTGGGCCGCGTCATCGTGCTCCCGACGCTCCAGGTCGCGGACGCGGACGGCAACGTCGTCCCCGACGCGTGGGCCGCGGGCGACTGCGCCGCCGTGCCCGACGTGCTCAACCCGGGCCAGTTCTGCCCGCCGAACGCGCAGCACGCGATCCGCGAGGCCGTGGTGCTGGCCGACAACATCGTGGCGAAGCGCGCCGGTCACGTGCCGCACGAGTACAAGCACAAGAGCGTCGGCGTCGTCGCCTCCCTCGGCCTCTACACGGGGGTCGCGGAGCTGTTCGGCTTCCTCAAGCTGCGCGGGTTCCTCGCCTGGGCGGCGCACCGCTCGTACCACGTGATGGCGATGCCGACGGGCAACCGCAAGCTGCGCATCATCATCGGCTGGATCGGCCAGTTCCTCATGGGCCGCGAGATCGTCTCGCTCGGTTCGGTGCACGACCCGCGCGACGAGTTCCGCAAGGCGTCGGTGCCGCCCGCCCCGCCCGGGGCCACGGTCGAGCAGCGCGCGGAGTCGTCGGCCGAGACCGCGGCCGAGGGTCGGCCTGTCGCGCACGACTGACCCGTTTCCGTACGCTTCAGGAGCACCGCACGCCCGCCCGTGCGGTGCTCCTGGCATGTCCGCCCCCGTAGCCCAACTGGCAGAGGCAGTCGGCTTAAACCCGACCCAGTACCGGTTCGAACCCGGTCGGGGGCACGTCACCCGGGCAGGCGGTGCCACCCGTCGGGGGAGAGGCCGCCCGGGATGGGGGCGTCGGGGTCGTACGGCGTGCGCGTGAAGCAGAAGGTGCCGACGTCGAGCGCGACGACGCGGCCGTCCCGCGTGACGGGCCGCAGCCGTTCGCCGAGCCAGTGCCCGCCCTCGACGCCCACCCACGTGCCGGGTTCGTCGGCCGCGGCGAACACGGTGCCGCGCCCTCCCCGGGCGGTGAGCTCGATCGCGCCGCCGCGGAGCGCGTGCAGCGTGTAGGGGGCGGGTCCCCAGTACCAGGTGCCGGTCAGCGCCAGCGCCTCGCCGGAGACGTCGCCGCCGGCCCGGTCCGGGTTCCAGGGTGCGGTCGCGTCGAGAACGTCGAGCAGCCCGACGGCGTCGTACGCCCCCGCGGTGGACGACACGCACATCACGACGACGTCTCCTGTCGCGACGTCGGCGAGCAGCACGGACTGGAACCCCGGCACGGACCCGCCGTGCCCCACGAGCCGGCGCCGGCGCCCGGGGATGCCGGGCGTCACGTCGCGCGCGGCCCCGATGGCGTCGTCGCCGCCGCGCTCGGAGTCCCACACCATGACGCCGAGACCGTACGCGGCGGTCCAGGCGGCGTCGTGCTCGTCGCGCAGCACGCGCGGCGCGCACATGCGCCGCCGCGCGGCGAGCGGCAGCACGGGCGAGTCCGACGACGACCACGCCCCGCCCGCGCCCGCCGCCACGAGCCACGACCCGAGCCGGGCCAGGTCCGACGGCGTCGACCACACCTCGCCCGCGGGCCCCATGGCGGCGTACCCGGGCACGGGCTCGGCGTGCACCAGGCGTGCGTGGGGGTGCACCGCGAAGCCCGACACGTGTGGGCCGGCCGGCACCCGTCCGGTCGAGGTCATGCCGAGCGGCTCCCAGATCTCGTCGCGCAGCACCGCGTCCCAGGGGCGGCCGCGCAGAACCTCGACGAGGCGGCCGAGGACGGCGTAGCCGAGGTTGGAGTAGTGGAACCGGTCGCCGGGAGGCGTCAGGGCGGCGTGGCGGGTCACCTGCTCCCAGGTGCGGCCGCCGTCGCGCTCCCACCAGGGCCCGTCGGGCTCGGCAGGCAGCCCGGCGGTGTGCGACAGCACCTGGGCGATCGTCGCGTGCGGTACCGGTGCGTCGGGCAGGTGGGTGCCGACGGCGTCCTCGAGCGCGATCGCGCCGTCCTTCGCGAGACGCAGCACCGCCGCGGCGACCATCGTCTTGGTGATCGACCCGACGCGGAACGCGTGCTCCACGCCGGCGGGGCCGCCGTCGGCGTCGTCGACCACGCCGTCGGCTGCCGCCCACACGACCTCGCCCGCGCGGGCCACCGCGGCGGACGCCGCGGGCAGGCGCCCCGCGCGGCGCTGCGCCCCGAGCGCGGTGTCGAGGGCCTGGAGCGCAGCGGGCGAGAGGTCGGTCATGGGGGCAGCGTAGGGGGCGCCCGTCAGGCGTCGCGCCGGCGGAGCGCGACCGCCGCGAGCACGACCAGCACGACCGTGTACGCGGCGAGCACCGCGTAGCCCGGCCACGCGTCGAAGAGCGGCAGGCTGACGCCCGGCCCGCCGGGACCGCTGACGTTCGCGCTCTCGCCGACCTGCGTGATGACGCGCTCGCCCGCGGCGCTCGGCAGCCACTTGTTGATGTTCTGGGCCCACGCCTGGCCCGTGACGCCGGCGATCGAGCCGATGATCGCCGGGACGAGGAAGAACGCGCCGACGACGATGACGATGGTGCCCGGTGTGCTGCGCACGAGGGCGCCGACGGCGACCGCGAAGAGCGCGACCATCGTCGCGTAGAGCGGCACGCCCAGGAGCGACCGGACCTGCGTCGCGTCGGAGAGGTCGACGCCGACGTCGTACCGCGTGAGGATCGGGTCGGTCACGAGGTATGCCACCGCGGTGGCCGCGGCGACGACGACGAACACCACGACGGCGACGACCACGAGCTTGGCCCACAGGACGGGCAGACGCGCGGGCGCCGCGGAGAACGTCGCGCGGACCATCCCGGTCGAGTACTCGCCGGTCATGGTGAGGGCGCCCAGCGCGGCGACCACGAGCGCGGCGAACGAGTAGCCGACCGTGACGAACGTCGTCGAGGGGAACTCCGCTCCGCCGAGCTCGGCCTGGAACTCGGGGTCGCCGAGCTGGCTGGCGATCGCGGCCGAGAAGGCCAGGGCGAAGCCGACGATGATCACCACGGTGATGGCGAGCACCCACCACGTCGAGCGCAGGGTCCACAGCTTGCGCCACTCGGAGACGAGCAGGTGGCGGAACGCGACCTTCGTGCCCGCGAACGGCGAGCGGAACGTCGGACGGTCGAGGGTGGCGGCGCTCATCGCTGGGCTCCCGTGGTGGTCGTGGCGGCGTCGACGTGGGACACGTCCTCGGTGCGGTACTCGACGGAGTCCTTGGTGAGCTCCATGTAGGCCTGTTCGAGCGTCGAGGTGACGGGCGTCAGCTCGTGGAGCGCGACACCGGCCGTCAGGGCCAGCTCGCCGATGGCGGGGGCGTCGAGCCCGGTGACCTCGATCGTCTCGGCGGCGGCGCCGTCGGACGGGACGACGACGGCCGTGCCGCCCGCCTGCGTGATCGCCGCGGTGAGCGTGGCGAGCCCGGTGGTGCGCACGCGCACCGTCTTGCGGGAGGCGCCCTCGGTGAAGTCCTGGACGGACGTGTCGGCGAGGATCTTGCCCTTGCCGATGACGATGACGTGGTCCGCGGTGAGCGCGACCTCGCTCATCAGGTGCGACGAGAGGAACACGGTGCGGCCCTGGCCCGCGAGGTAGCGGGCGAGGTTGCGGACCCACAGCACGCCCTCGGGGTCGAGACCGTTGACGGGCTCGTCGAGGATGAGCGTGCTCGGGTCGCCGAGCAGCGCGCTGGCGATGCCGAGGCGCTGGCCCATGCCGAGCGAGAAGCCGCCCACCCGCTTGCCCGCGACCGACTCGAGACCGGTGAGCTCGATGACCTCGGCCACGCGCGAGGCCGGGAGGCCGTGCGTCGCGGCGAGCACGCGCAGGTGCTGCTCGGCCGAGCGGCCAGGGTGCACCGCGCGCGCCTCGAGCAGCGCGCCGACCTCGGTGAGCGGGGATCGGTGGTGGGGGTACGGGCGTCCGTTGACGGTCACCGAGCCGGCCGTGGGCCGGTCGAGGCCCATGATCATGCGCATCGTCGTCGACTTGCCGGCGCCGTTCGGGCCGAGGAAGCCGGTCACGATGCCGGGCTGGACGGTGAAGGTGATGTCGTCGACGGCCGTCTTGGCGCCGTACCGCTTGGTCAGGCCGTGTGCCTCGATCATGACCCCGAGCGTATGTCGGGTCCGCGCGACGCCGCGTCACTTTAACCCTGGGCCAACCCTGAATCGACCCTGAACCTGGCCGCGATACCCGCCAGGATGTGGCGCTCGACCCCTGTCAGCGGGGAGGATGGGAACTGCCCACGCTCCCGTCGCGTTGCACCGGGAGACGGGGTCATGGACGTGACCCCGCCAGAGCCATACCAGGAGGAGCTCGTGAGCAACCCCTTCTTCACCAACAGCGACGTCTTCGGCGAGCCCAAGCGCCAGGGCGCGCGCCGCCAGGGCGGCACCGCCACCCAGGTGCCCGGCATGACGACGACGGGCACGCCGACGTCGACGTACGGCCAGACCGCCTACCAGGCGGGCGGGCTCGGTGCCCAGACCGCCGACGCGGCCTCGCTCGAGAGCATGTACAACGCCCCGTCGGCGACGACCGCGGACACGAAGCGCCTCACGTACGACGACGTGATCATGAAGACGGGCGGGCTGCTGGCTCTGCTCGTCGTCGTGGGCGCCGCGTCGTGGTCGCTCGTGGAGCAGATGCCGATGCTGTGGGTCGGCGGCATGGTCGTCGGGCTCGTGCTCGGCCTGGTCAACGCGTTCAAGCGCTCGCCGAGCCCCGCCCTGATCGTGCTGTACACCATCGCGCAGGGCGTGTTCCTGGGCGGCATCTCGCGGTTCTACGAGGCCTGGTACGACGGCGTCGTGCTGCAGGCCGTGCTCGGCACCGTGGCGACGTTCGGTGCCGCGCTGTTCCTCTACCGGTCCGGCAAGGTGCGCGTGACGCCGAAGTTCACGCGCTGGCTGCTGATCGGCATGGTCGGGTACCTGGCGTTCTCGTTCCTCAACCTCATCCTGGTGTGGACGGGCGTGCTGGACGGCTGGGGCATGCGCGGCGGCGGTCTCGGCGTCATCGTCGGCCTCGTCGCCGTCGGCCTCGCCGCGGCGTCGCTCATCATGGACTTCGACTCCATCAAGCGCGGCGTCGAGCAGGGCGTCCCGGCCCGCTTCGCGTGGTCCGCGGCGTTCGGCCTCATGGTCACGCTGATCTGGCTGTACCTGGAGCTCCTGCGCCTGCTGGCGATCCTGCAGGGTCGCGACTAGCGGCACTCGCGCCGTCAGGGCGCGTGATGGGCGGCCTCGAACCGGAACCGCCCGTCACGCGCCCTCTCTGCGCGCACTACGTGCATGACGGCGTTGATGAGCGCCAGGTGCGTGAACGCCTGCGGGAAGTTGCCGAGGTGGCGGCCCGTGGCGGTGTCGATCTGCTCGGCGTAGAGGCCGAGCCCGCTGGCGTAGCCCAGCAGGCGCTCGCACAGCGCCCGCGCGCGGTCGGTCTCCCCGATCTCGACCAGCGCCGAGACGAGCCAGAACGAGCAGATGGCGAAGGCGCCCTCGTGGGTCTGCAGGCCGTCGTCGGTGTGCTCGACGCGGTAGCGCAGCACCAGCCCGTCCTCCGTGAGCTCGTCGGCGATGGCGTGCACCGTCGCGACGACGCGTTCGTCGTCGGGCGGCAGGAAGCGGAGCAGCGGGACGAGGAGCAGCGAGGCGTCGAGAGCCTTCGAGCCGTAGCGCTGCACGAACACGCCGCGGTCGTCGACGCCGTTCGCCTCGATGTCGGCGCGGATCTCCGCCGCGGTCTGCTCCCAGCGGTCCGCGAAGTCGGGCGCGTCGTACAGGCGGGCCAGGCGCGTCCCGCGGTCCAGCGCCACCCAGGAGAAGAGCTTGCTCGACGTGAAGTGCTGCGGGTCGCCGCGCACCTCCCAGATCCCCCGGTCGGGCTCGCGCCAGTGCTGGGCGGCCGACTCGACCTGGCGCGTGAGGATGGGCCACACGGACTCCGGGAGCTGGTCGCGAGACCTGGCGTGGACCCACACCGAGTCGAGGAAGGCGCCCCACACGTCGTGCTGGTCCTGGGCGTACGCGGCGTTGCCGATGCGCACGGGCCGGGCGCCCTCGTAGCCGGCCAGGTGGTCGAGCGTGGACTCGTCGAGCCGCTGCTCGCCGCCGACGCCGTACATGACCTGGAGCCGGTCGCGCGCCACGTCCTGGACGAACGAGAAGAAGTCGTTCGCCTCGCGGTCCAGGCCGAGCGTGTACAGGCCCCACAGGGCGAAGGTCGAGTCGCGCACCCACGAGTAGCGGTAGTCCCAGTTGCGCGGGCCCTGCGGGGTCTCGGGCAGGGACGTCGTCGCGGCGGCCAGCAGGGCGCCCGTGGGGGCGTAGGTCAGCCCCTTGAGAGTCAGCGCCGAGCGCTGCAGGTGCGTACGCCACGGGTGGTCGGGGAACACGCCCTGGGTGATCCAGCCGCGCCAGAACTGCTCGGTGCGCCACATCGTGGCCGCGGCGTCGTCCCACGTGCGTGGCGGCGGCTGCTCGCCCCAGGAGAGCGCGATGAAGTGCTGGTCGCCCTCGGTCATGCGGCTGCGCGCGTTGGCGCGGCCGCGGCCGTGCCCGATGCGCAGGCTCGAGTTCAGGCGCAGCGGAGGCGGTGAGGCGCCGTCGGCGGCCGGAGCCTGGTCGGGGCGGCCCACGACCGTGTCGTACGCGTCGCCCTCGTACTCCCAGGCGATGGCGTCGCGCCCGTAGCCCGGTCGGGGCTCGCACACGACCTCCAGGTCCACCGTTCCCGACACGCACTTCACGGTGCGCACGAGCATGTCCTCGGCGTCGTCGTCGGTCGGGGTGCGGCGGTGCGTGAGCGAGCGCTTGGCCGTGTGGTGCCACGGTCCCAGGGCCAGGGCGTCGCGCACCACGAGCCAGCCCGTCGCCGTCTGCCACGTCGTCTCGAGGACGAGCGTTCCCGGCAGGTACCGGCGCGCGACCGGCACGCGGACCCCGTACGGGCCGACGCGGAAGAGGCCCGCGCCGCGGTCGAGCAGCGCGGTGAACACGCTGGGGGAGTCCGGGCGGGGGACGCACATCCACTCGACCGCGCCCGACGGCGCGACGAGCGCGTTCGTCTCGCAGTCCGACAGGAACCCGTAGTCCGCGATCGCAGGGAACGGGCTGCGGGTGTCCCGGGTCGCGTCCGACGAGGCGGGCGGAGCGGCGAGGTGCGGCGAGCCGGTGCACACGAGGGCGGGCGGCAGGCCACCGGGCCGCGGCCCCCGTAGGCTGGGCGGGTCCCATCCCCGACGAGAGGTACCTCCTCGTGACCACTCTGCCCACCGCCTCCGGCACGTTCGGCGACAAGCCCGTGCTGACCTTCCCCGAGGGTGGCGCGCCCTCCGGCCTGCAGGTGCAGGTCCTCGAGGAGGGCACCGGCCCGGTCGTCGAGGCCGGCCGCACCATCGTCGTGAACTACCTCGGCCAGACCTGGGGCGGGCACGTCTTCGACAACTCGTACGACCGCAACTCGACGATCGACTTCCCGATCGGCGTCGGCGCCGTCATCGGTGGCTGGGACAAGGGCCTCGTCGGCCGCAACGTCGGCGACCGCGTGCTCCTGTCGATCCCGCCGGAGCACGGCTACGGCATGCGCGGTGTGCCGCAGGCCGGCATCGGCGGCGGCGACACGCTCGTCTTCGTGGTGGACGTCGTCGGCGTCCGCTGACGCCCTCCCTGCTCGGGTCGAGCCCCGTCGAGACCACGGCTGGTTGAGCCCCGTCGAAACCGGCAGCTGGTTGAGCCCCGTCGAAACCGCCAGCTGGTTGAGCCCCGTCGAAACCGCCAGCTGGTTGAGCCCCGTCGAAACCACGGCTGGTCTCGACGGGGCTCGACCGGCGTGCGGCTGGTCT
>CBINDH010000092.1:0-8927 GCA_966249365.1 uncultured Xylanimonas sp.
TGCCGCGGCAGCAGGCGGACATGCCCTCGCGGTCGCAACAGCGTCACGCGCCGTCCGCGGCACCGGGACGCCATGCGCCGGCCTCGGCGCCGGCGCACCTCGCGGCCCAGCCGGTCCCCGTGCAGCGCGTGGCGCAGCCGGTCCAGCAGGCCCAGCCGGCGCCCGTACGGCGGTCGTCACCGGCCCCGGGCCGCCACACCCCGCAACCCGCGGCGTCGCCGCAGGCGCCCCCTCCGGCCGCCGCGCGACACACGCCGCAGCCCGCCCCCGCTCACCACGTGCAGCACGCGGCCCCGGCCCAGCACGGACCGCAGGCGCCGTCGGCCCCGCGCTCGCCGCACGCACCGCAGCACCACCTCGCCCCGGCGACGGGCCAGCCGCTCGGTCCCGCCGCGCACCTGCCGGTGCCGCCGGTCGCGACGCGGTCCTCGCGGACGCGCGTCGCACGGCCGGCAGAGCCCGCACCGTCGACGACGACCCGGCCCGGTGCCGCTCGGCTCCCGGCCGCAGCGCCCGCCACGCCGGCACCGTTCCCGCGCCTCTCCCCGGTCTCGACGCCGACGTCGACGACCGCTCCGGCGCCCGAGCGCGCAGCCTCCTCGGCGCCCGTCCCCGCTCGCCCGACCCCCCTGCCGGCGGCCCTGGCGTCGGCCCCCGTCGTCCCGGCACCCGCCGGCGCGCCTGCGTCCGCGCCGACGGCGCTCCACTTGCCCAGCCACGCGCCCGCCACGCGGGCCGAGCGTGCCGGCCGCGTCCCGCACGTCGAGGAGGACGAGGCGACGGGGCGCGGCCGCGCGTGGCTGCCGCGCGTCGCGGTGCTCGGGGCGCTCGCCGCGGCCACGATCGCGGCGCCGCTGACCCCGATCAGCCCGCTCGCCCACGGCGGCGTCTCGCCGTTCGACCTGGACCTGGCCCCGTCGGGCCCGTCGACGCTCGACGTCGTCAGCGCCCGTGTCGCCACGCCGCGGGTCGCGCACGGCATCGAGGCGGCCCCGCTGGTGTCCCGCAGCCTGGTCGCGGCGTCGCGATCGCAGGACCGTGACCCGCTGCCGGGCTGTGACGTCGCGGTCGAGACCACGAGCACGAACGGCCGCCTGACGGACGGCGAGCTGTGCGCCCTGCCTTTCGCGCCGGGCGAGCGGCTCTCGAACGCGGCCGCGGTGGCGCTGGCGGCTCTCAACGACGCGTACCGCGCCGAGTTCGGCATGGACATCGCCATCGTGGACGGGTACCGCACCCTGGGGGAGCAGTACTCGGTCAAGTCGTCGCGCGGGTACCTCGCGGCCCGGCCGGGGACGTCGATGCACGGCCTGGGTCTCGCGATCGACCTCGCGGGGTCGGTCACCGGCAACTCCGCCGCGTACAAGTGGCTCAAGGCGAACGGCCCCGCGTACGGCTGGGAGAACCCGCCGTGGGCGCGCCGCGGCGGTGCCGGCAACTACGAGCCCTGGCACTTCGAGTTCCGGCCGGGCGTCGAGAAGGTCAGCACCTGGCACTGACGCCCTCCTGGGTGCCCTGAAGGGTGCCCAGCGCGCGCGGAACGGCGCTCAGACGGGCAGCGAGGTGTTGCTCCCGAAGTCGTCCCGGAACGAAGGGCCGGACGCCGCGAGCTCCCGCGCGAACGCCGCCGACCAGTGGGAGTACGGGTCCACGGCGAGCGACTCGTTCGAGAACCGCCGGTCGTCCGTCAGCTCCGTGACGCAGAAGTCGGGGATCTGCAGGTCGGTGACCGGCCCGGAACGCTCGACCTCCGCGACGAGCAGCGGGTGGTTGGTGCCGCCGAACTCGTCGATCACCCAGCCGTCCGCGCCCAGCCACGCCGAGTAGCGCGTCTTGAGGATCTGCGCGCCGCCGCGGCGGACGAGCTCGACACCCACGCTCGGCTCGAGCTCGCGCTCCGCCTCGTAGCGCGTGCCGCCGATGCTCGGTCCCTTGACGGTGACGGCGGCGAAGTCGAAGGCGTCCTTGTACCGCTCGAGGACCTCGCGCGAGTCGGACGACGCCGTCAGGCGCGCCTCGACGTCGGACGCCTGGACGCGCACGCGCAGCGCGTACCCGCCGTCGGACAGGAAGTAGCTCTGGACGATGAGCGCGGGTGAGTCCCGCAGCGGTGCCGGCAGGTCGCGCACCAGGAACCGGCGCTCGAACTCGAAGTCGGCGTAGCCGGGGGTCTCGTCGGTCATGTCTCGAGCCTAGCGACCGGGCGAGCCCCGCGGCCCCACCCTCACGCGCCCGGCACGGACCGTTCCGGCACGCCGCTGTAGCCCGCCAGGGGGCGGATCAGCGAGTTGTCGGCCTGCTGCTCGAGGATGTGCGCGGTCCACCCGATGACGCGCGACGCGACGAACAGCGGCGTGAACGTCGGCGTGTCGAACCCCATGAGGTGGTACGCGGGACCGGACGGGAAGTCGAGGTTCGGGTAGATGCCCTTGCGCTCGACGAACTCCGACTCGAGCGCCTCGTACAGCGCCAGGATGTCGGGACGGTCGAAGTGCTCGACCAGCGCGCCGAGCGCGGCCCGCATGGTGGGCACGCGCGAGTCGCCGTGCTTGTAGACGCGGTGCCCGAAGCCCATGATCTTGCGGTGCTCGGCGAGCGCCTTGTCGAGCCAGGGGCCGACGTTCTCGGCGCTGCCGATCTCGTCGAACGTGTGCATGACCATCTCGTTCGCGCCGCCGTGCAGCGGGCCCTTGAGCGCCCCGATCGCTCCGACGACGGCCGAGTGCAGGTCGGACAGCGTGCTCGCGATGACGCGCGCGGTGAAGGTCGACGCGTTGAACGAGTGCTCGGCGTACAGGATCATCGACCGGTTGAACGCGTCGACGACGACCGGGTCGGGCACCTCACCGAGGGTCATCCACAGGAAGTTCTCGGCGTAGCTCAGGCTCTCGTCCGGCGGGACCGGCTCGAGGCCGTGCCGGCGCCGCTGTCCGTACGCGACGATCGCCGGCAGCGCGGCGAACAGCCGCAGGCTGCGGGCCACGTTCTCCTCGCGTGTCGGCCCGCCCTCGAGCAGCGACTCGCCCTCGCCCTCGCGCGCACCGATGACGCTGACGGCGGTGCGGATCTCGTCCATGGGGTGCGCACCCGCCGGCAGGGCGTCGAGCGCGGCGCGCACGTCGTCGCGCAGCGGCCGGTGCGGGCGGCCGTTGACGCGCAGCCACTCGAGCTCGTCCGCCGTCGGCAGCTCGCCGTTCCACAGGAGCAGCGCCACCGCCTCGAACGGCTGGGTGTCCGCGAGCTGCTGGACGGGGTAGCCCCGGTACAGCAGCGAGTTGGTCTCAGGGTTGACGCGGCTGATCGCCGTGGTGTCGGCGTAGACGCCGGCGAGGCCCTTGTGGATCTCGGGGTCGGTCATCGGTGCTCCTTTGCACGGACGGTCACAGCGTGAAGTCGTAGACGCCTTCGTCGAAGGCGGTGTAGCCGGCGTAGTCGAGCAGCTCGTACAGCCTCGCGCGGGTCTGCATGCCCGGCACCTGCGAGGCGAGCGAGCCCTCGGCCCGCAGACTGTCCAGCGCCTGCTCCGCCGCGCCCATCGCGACGCGCAGCAGCGAGACGGGGTAGATGACGACGGCGACGCCCGCGTCGCGGAGCTGGCCGCGCGAGTAGAGCTCGGTCTTGCCGAACTCGGTCATGTTCGCCAGGACGGGCACGCCGAGCGCGGCGAACCGCTCGTACTCGGCCAGCCCCCGCAGCGCCTCGGGGAACAGCGCGTCCGCGCCCGCGTCCACCAGGGCGCGCGCCCGGTCGAGGGCCGCGCCCATCCCCAGGACGCCCCGCGCGTCCGTGCGGGCCATCACCAGCAGGTCCGGGTCGCGCCGCGCCTCGACCGCCGCCCGCACCCGCTGCAGCGCGACGGCGTCGTCGACCACCTGCTTGCCGTCCAGGTGGCCGCACCGCTTCGGGTTGACCTGGTCCTCGACGTGCAGCCCGGCGACGCCCGCGTCCTCGAACGTCTGGACCGTGCGGGCCACGTTCATCGCCTCGCCGAACCCGGTGTCGGCGTCGACGAGCGTCGGCAGGTCCGTCATCCGGGCGATCTGCCCCGCCCGCGTCGCCACCTCGGTCAGCGTCGTCAGGCCGACGTCGGGCAGCCCCAGGTCCGCGGCCACGACCGCGCCCGAGACGTAGACGCCGTCGAACCCCTTGTCCTGGACCAGCCGCGCTGCGAGCGGGCTGAACGCCCCCGGCAGCTCGACCAGGTCCCCGGCGCGCAGCCGCTCGCGCAGCGCACGCCGCTTGTCGGACGGGGTCAGCGTGGAGTACAGCATCAGAAGATCCCGTGGGTCCGCGGGGCGCTCGCGGCCGGGTCCACGAGCGGGGTGACGGTGAGCCCGGCCAGGTCGTCCGGGCCCAGGTCCGGCAGGTGCTGCGCGACGTCGAGGAACCGCTCGACCTCCGCGTCCGCGAGCACGCCCTCGGCCAGCGTCCGGAACTTGCGCACGTAGTCCTCGCGCGCGAAGGGCCGGGCCCCCAGCGGATGCGCGTCGGCCACCGCGATCTGGGCCGTGACCGTCTCGCCGCCGGTCAGCACGATCTCCGCCCGGCCGCCGAACGCCTTGTGGGCCGGGTCGGTCGAGTGGTAACGGCGCGTCCACTCCGCGTCCTCGGCCGTGGTGACCTTCTGCCACAGCGCGACCGTGTCCGGGCGCGCCGCCCGCTCGGGCGAGTACGAGTGCACGTGGTGCCACGCCCCGTCCTGCAGGGCCACCGCGACGATGTACGGGATCGAGTGGTCGAGCGTCTCGCGCGACGCGCCCGGGTCGTACTTCTGCGGGTCGCCCGCGCCCGAGCCGATGACGTAGTGCGTGTGGTGCGAGGTGTGCAGCACGATCCGCTCGATGTTCGCCGGGTCGCGCAGCTCGGGGCGCTCGCGGCCGAGGCGGCGGGCGAGGTCGATCCACGCCTGGGCCTGGTACTCGGCCGAGTGCTCCTTGGTGTAGGTGTCGAGGATGGCGCGCCGCGGCTCCCCGGGGCCGGGGAGCGCGACGTCGTACGAGCCGGACGGGCCGTCGAGCAGCCAGGCGATGACGCCGTCCTCGCCCTCGTAGATGGGCGACGGGCTCGTCTGGCCGCGCATCGCGCGGTCGACCGCCTCGATCGCCGCCTTGCCCGCGAACGCCGGCGCGTACGCCTTCCACGTCGAGATCTCGCCCTTGCGCGACTGCCGTGTCGCCGTCGTCGTGTGCAGCGCCTGCGCGACCGCCTGAGCGATCGTGCCGGCGTCGAGACCGAGCAGCGTGCCGAGGCCTGCCGCGGCCGACGGCCCGAGGTGCGCGACGTGGTCGATCTTGTGCGCGTGCAGCGAGATCGCGCGTACCAGGTCGACCTGGATCTCGTAGCCGGTGACGATGCCGCGCAGCAGGTCGGCCCCCGTGGACCCGAGGTGCTGCGCGACGGCGACCAGCGGCGGGATGTTGTCCCCCGGGTGCGAGTACTCCGCGGCGAGGAACGTGTCGTGGTAGTCGAGCTCGCGCACGGCGACGCCGTTGGCCCAGGCAGCCCACTCGGGGCTGGTGCGGTGCGCGGACCCGAACACGGTGGCACCCGCACCGCCTGACGACGGGCCGTGCGTCTCGGCCTGCGCTCGCGCCGCGAGCACGGGCGCCCGCCCGAGGCTCGCCGTCGCGACCGCCGCGTTGTCGATGACGCGGTTGATGACCATGTCGACGACGTCGTCCCCGGGGTCCACGCGCTCGGCCGCGACCTCGGCGATCCGCCAGGCGAGCTGCTTGGTCCGGGGGAGCTTCTCGTCGCTGCGGTGCACGCGGACGTGGTGGGTGATCATGCGGCGGGACCTCCGGTCCGGACGACGTTGTCGAGGCTGTGGTGCAGGTGGACGTGGGTGGCGTGCGCGGCGAGGTCGGCGTCGCCCGCGGCGATGGCGGCCGCGATCGTGCGGTGCTCGCCGGCGGCGGCGGCCAGCCGCGCGGGGTCGTCCTGCGCGATGCGGCGGATGCGTTCGAGGTGGGTGCGCACGCCGGCCAGCGCCGTCGCGAGGTAGTCGTTGGCGGCGGCGTCGTCGATCGCGGCGTCGAGCCGTGCGACGAGGTCGTAGTACGCGGTGCGTTCGGTGGGGGCTGCGGCGAGCTCGTCGGCGAGCGCGGCGAAGACGGCGGGGTCGCCGCGTCGGGCGGCGAGCCGGGCGGCCTGCGCCTCGAGGGCCTGGCGCACCTCGTACAGCGCGCGGACCCGGTCGAGGTCCATGGGGGCGACGGCGAGGCCGCGCCCGCCGACGGCGACCGCCAGCCCGTCGGCGGCGAGCCTGGCGAACGCTTCGCGGACGGGGGTGCGGGACATCCCGAGCCGTTCGGCCTGCTCGATCTCGCCGAGCGGGTCGCCGGGCCGGAGCTCCCACCGCACGATCTCGTCGCGCAGCGTGCGGTAGGCCCGCTCGCTGGCCCGAGGAACGGCATCGACGACGTCCATGTATACAGAACCTAGCCCTGCGGGGGCCCCAAGTCCAGATCGAGCGGGTTGTGTATACGACAGGCGTCTCAGGCGGTCGCGACGGCGGCGTGCACGCGGCTGGGCTCCTCGGCGTAGTCGGCGGCGTCGCGCGCCCGGCGTGCCCGCACCCACGCGACCAGGACGACGAGCTGGACGGCGTACAGCCCCGCCAGGGTGAGGTAGAGGCTCTGCGTCCCCGACCCGTACAGGAAGAACGACGAGATCTGGTTGCCCACCAGGCCCGCGACGCCCCACGCGCTGAGGATCAGGCCGTGGACCGTCGACAGACGGGAGATGCCCCAGTTCTGGTGCAGGATGTTCGGGATGCAGGCGAAGCCGACGCCGAACATGAACTGGATGACGACGACCAGGCCGAACGTGACGGCCAGTGAGCCCGGGAACAGCGCGGCCGCCGCGGTCACGGCGATCGACGCGACCGTCATGAGGTAGTACGGCTGGTGCTTCGCGACCGTCCTGTCCTGGTACGCGCCGAGTGCGACGCGACCGATCACGTTGCTCGCCGCGGTGATCATCACGAGCACGAGGATGACGCTCATCGCCGGCTGGCCCGCCGCGAGGTAGAGCTGCTTCTCGTGGCTGATGAGGGCCAGCCCGCCGGTGATGTTCAGGAAGAACACGAGCCACAGCAGGACGAACTTCTTCGACACGATGACCGACCGGATCGTGAAGGTCTCGGTCGTGGCGACGGTCCGCTCGGCGTCGAGGTCCTCCTGCGACATCGGCGGGCGCCACAGCAGCTTGAAGGAGACGAAGAGCGCGACGCCGAAGATCGCCGCGAGCACGTAGAACGCCTGGTAGACGACCATGTTCTCGAGCAGGACGACGGCGAGGAAGTTGATGAGCACGCCAGAGACGCCGAACGCGGCGATCGACAGGCCGGCCGCGAGACCCTTGCGCTTGCCGAACCAGATCATCATCGTCTTGACCGGTGTGATGTAGCCGAGCCCGAGACCGATGCCCTGGATGACGCCGAAGCCGATGATGGTGGTGGCCGCGGAGCTCGTCTGGACGCCGATGCCCGTGACGAGCCAGCCGAGCGTGACGGTGACGAACGTCCAGAACGCCGACCGGGTCGGGTTCTTCTCGACGAGCTTGCCGCCGAACGCGGCCGACATGCCGAGCACGAAGACCGCGATCGAGAAGCTCCACGTGGTGACACCCGGGCCGAAGCCCGTGTACGCGCGGACGCCGTCCTTGAAGAGGGTCCAGGAGTAGACGGAGCCGATCGCAAGGTTGATTAGCGCCATCGGCACGACGCCGTTCAGGTACTTGTTCTTGGCCACCACCCCACGCTAGGAAGCCGGTGGCGCGGCCGAGACCAGATGGCTCGTCGGGGCGGCGGTTCCGGCGCGCTGCGCGCGGGTGAAGGCGCTCAGCGGGTGTGCCGGCGTGAGCGCACGGCGAAGAACGTGCCTGCGCCGAGGGCGCCGACGCCGAGCGCGCCGAGCCCGACGACGAGCGCCGTCGGCAGACCCGTCGGCTCGTCGTCCGTGGCGGCGACGTCGGACGCCTCGTCCTCGGTCGCGACGTCGAACGTGGAGATGGCCAGCTCCGAGGTGTCCGGGACCTCGGCGACCTTCTCGTGGGCGCTGACGGTGGGCTCCGCGACCCCTACGGGGACCTGCGCGAGCCCGACACCGGCGATCATGGCGACGCCGAGCGTGCCGGCCGCGACGGAGCGGCGCCGGTCGCGTCGCCGGCGGCCGGGGGACGTGACGCGGGAGGTGTCGACGTCGATGGTGGGCGCGACGTCGGCGGCGAGGCGGCTGAGGGTCTGGACGAACGCGTCGTCTGGGGTGGGCATGGCGTCCTCCTTACCTTTCGTTGCCGTGCGTGGTGGTCTGCGTGGCGTCGTCGGCCGTCTCCAGCACCTCGCGGAGCTGGGTCAGGCCGCGCGACGCGGTCGACTTGATGGTGCCGAGCGAGACGCCGAGGTCGTGGGCGACCTCCTGCTCGCTCAGGCCGATGAGGTGGCGCAGGACGACGATGCGCCGCTGCCGCGGCGTGAGCGTGGCCAGCGCGCGCACGAGTCGGTCGCGGTCGATGACCGTGCGCTCACCGCCCTCGGTCCGGCCGTCCGGGAGCCGTGGGGGATCGTACGCCCGCTCACGCTGCCGGGTGACGTGCTCGCCCAGCCGGCGACCGACGAGGACGCGCCGCGCGTACCCGTAGGGGTCGCGGCCGCGCACCTTGCGCCACGCGAGGAACGTCCGGGTCAGTGCCTCCTGCACGAGCTCCTCGCTGAGGTGCTCGTCGCCCGTGAGCAGCCACGCGGTGTGCGCGAGGCGTGGTGACGCTTCGGCCATGAAGGCGGCGAACTCGTCGTCGTCGTCGGAAGGCACGGTGGATCCTCGGGTGCTGCGGGCCAGGGGCGGTCGGTCGACCGCGGTCCCCATTGTCATCGATACCCCCGGGGATCGTGCGAGACGGGGTGCGTCGGCGTGGTCGCCGGCGCA
>CBINDH010000093.1:0-8901 GCA_966249365.1 uncultured Xylanimonas sp.
AGGCGGCGAGCAGAGCCGCAGCGCCGGCTTCCTGGACGTCCATGGCCTTGCGCACGTCGATGCCCGTCGGGACGCCCATGAAGTCCAGGGCCGGGATGGTGATGTTGGGGTTGTTGCCGGTCGTGATGGTGTTCATGGTGCGCGAGTAGCCCATGGCCTCGTCGACCGTGCCACCCACGAGCGCGACGATCGCGGGGGCCGCGGCCATCGCGAACCCGCCGATGCCGAACGTCTCCGTGATGGCCGAGTCACCCATGTCCAGGCCGCCGTCCTCGCGGGTGTAGCCCGCGAACATCGGGCCGATGACCTCCTGGGCCGGGCCGGTGAACCACTGGCCGCCGGTACCCGAGACGCGGATGCCGAAGTCGACGCCGTTGCGCGCCTGGGTGGTGACGACGGTCGAGTACTCGATGCCGTTCGCGGCGTCGAGGGCGGCCTTGGAGGTGACCATCCACGTCGGGCCGGAGAAGTAGTCGGAGGACGACCAGAAGTCGAGCACCTCGCGCTTCTCCTTGGTCGTGAAGTCGGCCTCGAGGATGTACGGCGCCAGCGCCTGGAAGAGCAGCGTGGTGCCGGCGACGTTGCGGTTGTGCGCCTCGTCGCCCATGTGCAGCGCCTGGGACAGCATGAGGCGCAGGTCGATGCCGTCGGTGTTGAGCTCCATCGCGCCGGCGAGGACCGGGCCGAGCACGTCGCGCATCCAGATGAGGCGGTCGATGACCGACTGGTCGTTGGCGCCGAACCGGAGGATCTTCGAGAGCTGCTCGGAGAGGTTCGTGTAGGCGGTGTTGCCGTGCGTGCGGTTGGTGACCTTGTGCACCCACATGCTCGCGCTGGTCACGCCGGCCATCGAGCCGACCGCCTGGTGCTCGTGGCACGGCGAGAACGTGATGTCGCCGGACGACGCGAGGTCGTACGCCTCGTCGAGGTCCTTGGCCAGGCCCTCGAACACGAGCGCGCCGGTGACGGCGCCCTTCATCGGGCCGGACATGCGCGGGAACTCGATGGGCGGGCCCGCGTGCAGGATCGTCGTGCGCGTCATGCCCGGGATGGTGTCGATCGCCTGACCGAAGCCCTCGAGGAACGGCTGGGCGGTCAGGATGCGCTCGAGCGCGACCTGGTTGGCGGCGTCGATCTTCGCCGCGAGCGCCGGGTCCTCGAGGCGGGACAGCGCGGCGATGACCTCGGGGTCGCCACCGCCCGGCGGCGTCCAGTCCATGCGCACGGGTGCCACGTCCTGCGACGCGAGGTCCTCGGCGAACATGTCGAGCCCCAGGTTGACGGGCTTCAGCTCGGCCCCGAACAGGTTGTTGATGGTCATCACTCGTCACCCTTCGCGACGAACTCGCGGGCCAGGAGCCCGAGATTGGTGGAGGAGGAGGCGATCGTCACGCCGGCCGCCTCGAGCTGGGCGACCTGGTCGGCGACGGTCGGGGTGTCGAGGTCCGTGCCGAGCACGTACGCGAGCACCTCGAGGTGCTGGCCGCGGGCCGCGGCGATGGCCTTGGCCTCGGCGATGGCGGGCAGGGTCACGCCCACCGGGTCCTCGTGCGAGCCGAAGCCCACGATGAAGTCGAGCGCGATGACGGCGACCTCGGGGTCGCGGGCCTCCTGGACGATGCGGTCGAGGCGGACCTGCGGCGCGATCATCGGGTGCGGGCGGCCGTTGGTGAAGTCGTCGTCGCCCATGTCCAGGTAGGTGTGCGCCTTGGAGGGGGACGACGCGGTGAGGCGCAGCTCGGGGTCGCGCTGCAGGTTCGAGTAGACCGGGTCGAGCTTCGCCATGCCGGTGAACATCGCCTCGTCGCACAGCGTGCCGCCGCAGAACAGGCCGCGGACGTACTTCTGCTCGGGGGCGAGCTTGGCCCGGACCTCCGCGACGAGCGGCAGGTTGAGCGGGTGCAGGTCGAGCGTCGACTCGTCGACGCCCGTGGCGAGCACGGCGGCGAGGGCGGCGGGCTTGGTGCCCGAGACCATGGTGACGTTCGCGTGGCGGGACTCGGTGCGGTCCGAGCCGAGGAAGCACACGACGACGGGCTTCGACGACTCGCCCGCGACGGCGAGCACGCGCTCGGCGACCTCGTCGGCCGGGGGCTTCGAGACGACGACGATGACGGCCGTCTGCGGGTCGGCGTCGAGCGCGCGGATGGCGTCGATCGTCATGATGCCGCCGATGTCGGTGGACAGGTCGCGACCGCCGGTGCCGATGAGCTGCGAGATGCCGCCGCCGAACTCGTGCACGCGCACGGAGATCTCCTGGCTGCCGGTGCCTGACGCGCCGACGATGCCGATCGAGCCGCGGCGCACGGCGTTGGCGAAGGCGAGGCCCTTGCCGTTGATGATCGCGGTGCCGCAGTCGGGGCCCATGAGCAGCAGGCCCTTGTCGTGCGCGATCGTCTTGAGCTCGCGCTCCTCGTCGATGGAGACGTTGTCGGAGAAGACCATGACGTGGCGGCCCGCGTTGAGCGCCTTGCGCGCCTCGCGGGCGGCGAACGCGCCGTTGACGGAGATCAGCACGAGGTTGGCGTCGGGCACCTCCTCGAACGCGCGGTCGAGCGTGCGGTAGCGCACGTCGTTCGCGGTCTGCGTCGTGTTCTTGCGGGCGATGATGTCGTCGACGGCCTCGACGGCGCGGGCGAGGTCCTCGTCAGCGGCGTCGATGACGATCATGAGATCGCTGGGGCGGGCCTCGTCGATCTCCGGGTCGGTGATGTCGAGGTTGGCGAGCACCTCCTTGTTCATGGGGGTCGCCATGGCGATGAACGCCCGGGTGACCCCCTCGATCCCGTTCGCCTTCGTGCTCATGGACATGAGCGAGACGGAGTCGAGGTAGGTGTTCTTCCTGATGTCGATGTGCCTGGTCATGGGGTTCCTTGGTCGTGATGTCAGGCGGAGCGCCGGTCTGTGGACGAGGCGCGCAACTGGCACTCGATGTCGAGCGCGAGAGTCATGCCGGCGAGGATGTCGCTGCCGGAGCTGTGGCCGATCGCGAGCACCGGCGGGATCGCGCGTTCGGGCGCGCCCTGGCCGATCGCCGCGACGAGGTCGTGCAGGCGCTGCCGCGCGCGACCCTCGGCGGCGGCCGCCGTCGTCGTGGCGCTGAGCAGGCTGGTGCGCCCGGCCGCGAGGCCGAGCGCGACGCGCAGGGCGCCGAGCCGGGCGCCGAGGCGCATGCCGGGCTGGGCCGCCAGCAGCGCGAGCCCGGTCAGGAGGTCGTCGCCCGACGGCGTGAGCCCCTCCCCCAGGCCGACGAGCGCGGCGACGGCGGCGTCGATGTCGGCCGGCGCGTCCAGGAGGCTGTCGCGCAGCCGTCGGGCGCGCGCGGCGAGGACCTGGGCGCTGGCGAGCCCGAAGGTCGTCGTCGGCTCGACGAGCGCGGCGCGCAGCACGTCGCGGGCGTGGGCGAGGTCTGCCGTGGGGACGGTGGAGAGGTCGGTCGACGGCGCGACCCAGCGCGCGTCCGCGGGCAGCTCGAGGGTCAGGTCGGCGTCGAGCCGCAGGCGCACCTCGGAGATCCCGACCTGGTCGCCGATGCGTGCTGCGACCTGCGACCAGTCGGGGACCCGGACGGTCCACGGCGCGTCGTCGAGCTCGGCGTCCGCGAGGGCGACGAGGCGCCCGCCCGGCAGGAGCAGGTTGACGACGTGACGGTGCCGGGAGTGGACCAGGGCGATCGCCGGGGAGGCGGGCAGGAGTGAGGCCAGCGCGGTGTCCCACGACGCCGCGGACAGCGCGGTCGCGGCGGGTGCGTGCGGGGCTCGGTCCATCGTCTTCTTCCCTGAGCGGGGCGGTCGGCGGGCTGCCGTCCGTTCGTACGGTTTGGTATACCATAGTGATTAATGGCATACCAAATGCCAGGCAGCACTCATCCCACGGAGCACGAATGCGCATCGTCGTAGCCCTCGGCGGCAACGCCCTCGCCCGCCGCGGCGAACCCATGACGGCCGAGTACCTGCGGGCGAACGTCCGGTCCACCTGCGCGGCGCTCGCCACCCTCGCCCGCGAGACCGAGATGGTCATCACGCACGGCAACGGCCCCCAGGTCGGCCTGCTCGCCCTGCAGAACCTCGCCTACCAGGACGTCGCCGCCTACCCCCTCGACATCCTCGGCGCCGAGACCCAGGGCATGATCGGGTACGTCGTCCAGCAGGAGCTGACCAACGCGCTCGACGGCGAGCGCGAGGTCGTCGGCGTCATCACCACGACCGTCGTCGACGAGGCCGACCCCGCCTTCGACCGGCCCACCAAGCTCATCGGCCCGCAGTACTCGGCGCACGACGCCGCCGAGGCCGCCGCCGAGTACCGCTGGACCATCGCCAAGGACGGCGACGCGTTCCGCCGCGTCGTCCCCTCCCCCGACCCCGTCGCGATCGTGCAGGCGCCGCTGGTCGAGCGGCTGCTCGACGCCGGCAGCCTCGTCGTCTGCGTCGGCGGCGGCGGCGTGCCCGTCCGCCTCGACTCGCGCGGTCGCCAGGTCGGCGTGCAGGCCGTCGTCGACAAGGACCTCGCCAGCGCCACCCTCGCCGCCGAGATCGGCGCCGACACGCTCATCATGCTGACCGACGGCGACTACGTCACCGAGAACTGGGGCAAGCCCGGCGCCCGCGACATCCTCACCGCCTCGGCCGACGCCATCGCCGCGATGAAGTTCGCCGAGGGCTCGATGCAGCCCAAGGTCGACGCCGCCATCCGCGTGGCCCGTGCCGGTGGCCGCGCGCTCATCGGCCCGCTCGACCGCCTCGAGGACGTGCTCGCGCGCAAGGTCGGCACCGAGATCGTCCCCGAGCTCGCCGAGGGTGTCGTCTGGGTCGACCAGTCCGCCGCCAACGCCGGCGCGGCCGCCTGACCTTGTCACCGGTGGAGAATGCGGTCGTGACTGCACGCGCCACGCGAACGTCGGAGTCCGATCGCATCACCTCGGCGATCCGCGACGAGATCCTTGACGGCATCCGGCCCCCCGGGAGCCGCCTGATCGAACGTGACCTCGCCGCGGAGTACGAGGTCAGCCGCATCCCGGTGCGCGACGCGCTCAAGGTGCTGGACGCCGAAGGTCTCGTCGAGCTCCGGCCGCGCACCTGGGCCGTCGTCCGCGACCTCAGCGACGCCGACCTGGCCGACCTCGACGAGGTGCGCGCGGTGCTCGAGCCCCTCGCGTTCCGCCTCGCGGCCGAACGTCACCGCCGCGACGGGCTCGACCGGCTGCGCCGGGCCCTCGACGCCGAGCAGGCGGGAGCACGGGAAGACGACCCGGTCAGCTCCCGCCGCTCGGCGGCCGACTTCCACGAGATCGTCACCGACCTCGCCGAGAACCGGCTGCTGCAGGACATGATGCGGGGCGTGCGCTCGCGCCTGCGCTGGGCGCTGTCCCAGCACGACGACCTGCACCACATGAGCAACGAGCACGCGGGGCTGTTCGAGGCGATCTCCGCCCGCGACGGCGCCCGCGCGGCCGAGCTCGCGCGACGGCACGTCGAGACGAGCCGCGCCGGGCGCATCGCGCACCGCGAGACGAAGCAGCGCTGAGCGCGGCTCAGTCCCCGTCGGAGCCGTCCGTGCGACCCAGCACGTCGAGCAGCCACGCGTTCTCCTCGGCGATCTGCTTCCAGCGCGAGTACCGCCCGGACACCCCTCCGTGCCCGGCGGACATCTCGAGGCGCAGCAACGCGGGCGCGCCCGCCGCGCGCAGCCGGGCGACCCACTTGGCCGGCTCGACGTACAGCACGCGCGTGTCGTGCAGCGACGTCGTCGCGAGGATGCGCGGGTATCCCGACGCGTCCTGGGGGACGTTCTCGTACGGCGCGTACCCCTTCATATAGGCGTACACGTCCGCGTCCTCGAGCGGGTTGCCCCACTCCTCCCACTCCGTGACCGTCAGCGGCAGCGACGGGTCGAGGATCGAGGTGAGCGGGTCGACGAACGGCACCGCCGCGTGGATCCCCGCGAACAGGTCCGGGGCGAGGTTCGCGACCGCGCCCATGAGCAGCCCGCCCGCGGACCCGCCCTCGGCGGCGAGCATCGAAGGCGCCGTCCATCCCGTCTCGACGAGGTGGCGCGCGACGGCGACGAAGTCCGTGAACGTGTTGCGCTTCGCGAGCAGCTTGCCGTCGTCGTACCAGCGCCGGCCGAGCTCGCCGCCGCCGCGCACGTGCGCGACGGCGAAGACGACGCCGCGGTCCAGCAGCGACAGGCGCGGCACCGAGAACCACGGGTCGAGTGAGTACTCGTAAGCCCCGTACCCGTACAGCAGCAGCGGCGCGGGGCGGGCGGTCACCGCGTCCCGGCGCCACACCAGCGAGACCGGCACCTGCGTGCCGTCCGGGGCGGTCGCCCAGTCGCGGCGCTGCTCGTAGTCGGCCGGGTCGTACCCGCCGAGCACCGGCTGCCGCTTGCGCAGGACCAGCTCGCCCGTCCCGAGGACGACGTCGTAGACGGTCTTGGGCGTGGTGAACGACTCGACGACGACCCGGACGACGGGCTGGTCGACCATGGGCGAGGCGTCGAGCTGGACGCCTTCGAGCGCCTCCCCGGTCGAGACCTCCCGCCACACACCGCCCCAACTGTTGGTTGAGCCTGCCGAAACCAGCAGGGACGCGATCGGCGCCGTCGCCACCCGCGGCGTCGCGCCGCGGCGGTAGCTCAGCACCAGGTGCTCGGCGAAGGCGTCCACGCCCTCCAGCCGCACGTCGGGGTCGTGCGGCACGACGACGCGGGCCCGCTCCCTGTCGAACGCCCCCGGCGCACGCAGGTCGGCCGGCAGCGGCAGCGCCACCAGCTCGAAGTTCTCCGCGCCGTCGTTGTGGAGCACCAGGAGCCGGTCGCCGGCGTCCTCGACCGTGTACTCGACGCCCTCGCGCCGCGGCCACACCGCGACCGGCCGCGCCGTCGGCTCGTGCGCCGGGACGAGCAGCACCTCGGTGGTGAGCTTGGACGCGAGCTCGACCTGCACGAACCGCCGCGACCGCGTCAGGCCGACGCCCACCCAGAACCGCTCGTCGGGCTCCTCGAGCACCAGCACGTCGCCGGCGGCCGGCGTCCCGAGCGCGTGCCGCCACACCCGGTGCGGCCGCCAGGCCTCGTCGACCGTCGTGTAGAACACGTGACCGCCGTCGGGCGTGAGCGCGACGCCCGGCGAGGTCTCCTCGACGACGTCGGGCAGGTCCTTGCCCGTGGTGAGGTCGCGGAACCGCAGCACGTACCGCTCGTCGCCCTGGGTGTCGACCTGGTAGGCGAGCAGGCGGCCGTCGGCGGACACCTCGGTGCCGCCGAGGGCGAAGAACTCGTGCCCCGCGGCCAGCGCGTTCTCGTCGAGCAGCACCTGCTCGCCCTCGGGCGTCACCCCGGGCTCGAGGTCCGGCGGGGTCCAGCCCTCCCCCGCGGGGACGCGCGCGTGGATGGCGTACTGGCTGCCCTCCAGCGTGCGCGCGTAGTACCAGTGGCCCCCCAGGCGCACGGGGACGGAGAGGTCGGTCTCCAGCGTGCGGTTCTTGATCTCCTCGAACAACCGGTCGCGCAGCGGGTCGAGGTGCGCGAGCTGCGCCCTCGTCCAGCGGTCCTGCGCCTGGAGGTGAGCCAGGACGGCCGGGTCGTCGGCGTCGCGCAGCCATTCGTAGTCGTCGACGACGACGTCGCCGTGGTGGGTGCGCTCGACGGGCCGGCGCGGCGTCATCGGGGCCGTCGCGGGGACGGCGTCGTCGTCGGTGGTCACGGTGGCGGTCGATGCGTCGGACACCGGGCCAGGCTACGGCGCATCGCGACAACCCGGGCCGTCCTTGGGTGACAGTTGCGTGTCAGGAACTGGGAGGGGGTAGCGTCTTGACGATCCGTCGCGTAGCGTTCTTCCTCGTTGCAGTGCCTCGGTTGTCCGGACGGTCTCCGTCCTGCGCTGACGGTCAGGCAGAAGATGTGCCCGGCCCGAAGCGAACCTTGTTCTACCAAGAGTTGACGACGAACACCGTGATGAGCGACCTCGACGTTCGAGGTCGTCACTCTTGAAGGAGAGCAAGACATGGCTACCGGAACCGTGAAGTGGTTCAACGCGGAGAAGGGCTACGGCTTCATCGCCCCCGAGGACGGCTCGCAGGACGTCTTCGCGCACTACTCGGCCATTCAGTCCAACGGCTACCGCACCCTCGAGGAGGGCCAGCGCGTCGAGTTCGACACCGCTCAGGGCCCCAAGGGCCTGCAGGCGGAGAACATCCGCCCGCTCTGACCTCGAGGCGCGCGGCCTGAGTCCGCGCACCCACGAGATCGCACCTGACGGCCGGTCACCCCGCACGGGGTGGCCGGCCGTCGGCATGCGCGCGCGGCCTCATTACCACGAGATGTCGGCGTCCGCTCCTGGACCTGAGGGGTGAAAATCCGCCATAGTGGGCGCCGCCACGAGAAGAAGGAGTGTCGATGGCAGCGCGCTTCAACCCTCCCCCCGGCTGGCAGGTGCCCGCCGGGTTCCGACCCCAGCCGGGATGGTCGCCCGACCCGTCCTGGCCCGCGGCACCCGCCGGCTGGGAGTACTGGATCGAGGAGACTCCCAGCGTGCCGGCCGCCGTGCCCGCGCACGCCGACCGCACGACGATGCTCCCGCCTGTCGTGCCGGCGCACGCCGACCGCACGACGATGCTCCCGCCTGCCGTGCCGGCGCACGCCGACCGCACGACGGTGCTGCCTCCTGCTGGTCCCGCACCCGTCCCGCCGCCCACGCCGCGCGACCACGAGCAGCGGCAGCAGACCGTCCGCCTCGGCGCGGTGCAGGCGCCCGCTCCGGTGTCGGCACCGGCTCCCGTGACGCCCGCACCCGCCGGCGAGCCGCCTCGCACGCGCTCCGTCGCGCGGCAGGGCGCCGCGATCCCGCTGCCCGCGGGCCCGCTCGGTCACCTGCGGGCGGACGCTCCCAGCGGCCCCGCA
>CBINDH010000094.1:0-8888 GCA_966249365.1 uncultured Xylanimonas sp.
CGGCGCTGGGGCCGGAGCGACGTGAGTGCGGGCCAGCAGGCCGGTGGCGGACAGCAGCACGTGGGTGGGCTGGTCGGCGATCTCGAGCGAGATCTCGCCGACCTTGCGCCCGCGGGCGCCCGGGGCCGGAGCCGCCGACGCCGTCGCACCGCCCGCGGCGTCGAGCAGCACCGTGCGCCGCGGCGTGCCGTAGGTCGCGGCGACGTCGCCCATCTCGGAGGAGACGACGCGGCGCAGGACGGCGTCCGAGCCGAGGATCTCCTCGAGCCGGGCGATCTCGCGCTCGAGCTCGCTCTGCTCCTTCTCGAGCTCGATGCGGCTGAACTTGGTCAGGCGGCGGAGCTGCAGGTCGAGGATGTAGGTCGCCTGCGGCTCGGACAGGTCGAACACGTCCATGAGGCGTGCGCGCGCGATGCTCGCGTCGTCGGACGAGCGGATGACCTGGATGACCTCGTCGATGTCGACGATCGCCAGCAGCAGGCCCTCGACGAGGTGCAGGCGTTCCTTGCGCTTGCCGAGCCGGTACGCGGAGCGGCGGCGGACGACCTCGATGCGGTGGTCCACCCACACCCGCAGCAGCTCGAGCAGGCCGAGCGTGCGCGGCTGCCCGTCGACGAGGGCGACGTTGTTGATGCCGAACGAGTCCTCGAGCGGGGTGGTGCGGTAGAGCTGCTCGAGCACCGCCTCGGGGTCGAAGCCCGTCTTGACCTCGATCACCAGGCGCAGGCCGTGGTTGCGGTCCGTGAGGTCCTGGACGTTGGTGACGCCCTGGATCTTCTTGGACTTGACCCCGTCGGCGATCTTCTCGACGACCTTCTCGGGCCCGACCAGGTAGGGCAGCTCGGTGATCGTGATGCCGCGGCGGCGCGGCGTGATGTTCTCGATGCGCGCGGTGGCCCGCGTGCGGAACGTGCCGCGCCCGGTGCGGTACGCGTCGCGCACGCCCTCGAGCCCGACGATCTTGCCGCCCGTCGGCAGGTCGGGGCCGGGCACGAACCGCATGACGTCGTCGAGCGTCGCGTCCGGGTGGGCGAGCAGGTGCTGTGCCGCGGCGACGACCTCGACGAGGTTGTGCGGCGGCATGTTCGTCGCCATGCCGACGGCGATGCCCGACGCTCCGTTGACCAGCAGGTTCGGGATGGCCGAGGGAAGGACCTCGGGCTGGGTCAGCTTGTTGTCGTAGTTCGGGACGAAGTCGACGACGTCCTCGTCGAGCCCGGCGGTCATCGCCATCGACGGCGGAGCCAGGCGCGCCTCGGTGTAGCGCGGGGCGGCGGGGCCGTCGTCGAGCGAGCCGAAGTTGCCGTGGCCGTCCACCAGCGGCAGGCGCAGGGAGAAGTCCTGCGCGAGGCGCACGAGCGCGTCGTAGATCGCCTGGTCGCCGTGCGGGTGCAGCTTGCCCATGACCTCGCCGACGACGCGCGAGGACTTTACGTACGGCCGGTCGGGCCGCAGGCCCATGTCCGACATCATGTACAGGATCCGGCGCTGGACGGGCTTGAGGCCGTCGCGGGCGTCGGGCAGCGCACGCGCGTAGATGACGGAGTAGGCGTACTCGAGGAACGACGACTCCATCTCGGAGGCGACGTCGATGTCGACGATCTTCTCGTCGAAGGGCTCGGCCGGGAGGGCGGCGGTCTTGCGCGCCATGGCGGTAGCGGCTCCTGGGTTCGGACGGGCGTTCGAGGCACCCTATCCCGCGCGGGCGGCCACCTCGGTGACACGGGCTCGGCGCGCCTGCCAGGTGGCGAGGAACGCGCCGACCAGCACCAGCGGGAAGCCGACGAGGATGCCCGTGGTGACGGGCTCCGACAGGAAGATCACACCCGCGAGGAGCGCCACGGCCTGGTTGAGGTACGTGATGACGGTCGCGGGCGCCGGCCCCACCTCCGCGATGAGCTGGAACAGCAGGACGAAGGCGAGCGCCGTCGGCACGAGACCCAGCACGACGACCGAGGCGATCGCCCCGCCCGACGGCGCGACGGTCGGCCAGGTCCCGGCCGCGAACGGCGCGTACGCGATCGCGGCGAACGACAGCGCGACGGCGTTGACCGCCACGGGGGACACCCCGCCGAGCCTCCGCGCGATGATCATCGGCCCGATCGCGTAGCACAGCGCGGTCGCCAGCACCTGGAGCACGGGCCGCAGGGGAGCACCCCCCGCGGCGTCGACCCCCGCGAGCGCCGCGACGCCGCCGAGCCCGACGAGCAGGCCGACGACCCGCACGGGCGAGACCCGCCTGTCGATGCGCAGCACGAGGGCCAGGATCGTCGCGAAGATCGGCGTCGCGGCGACGAGGAGCCCGGCGAGCGAGGAGGTGATGTGGCGCTCGGCGTCGGTGAGCAGCCACCAGGCGAGCATGATCTCGACCGTGGCGTACGCGAGCACGAGCGGCCAGCGCCGCAGCACGGCCCGCAGGTCGCCCGAGCGCACCGCGAACGGCAGCAGCACGAGGGCGCCGATGACGGTGCGGCCGAGCACGACGACGGCGGGCGAGAGCTCGTCGACGGCGATCCTGATGAACAGGTAGGGGATGCCCCAGATGATCCCGAGGGCCACGAAGAGCAGTGCTCCGCGCCTGGTCAATGCCGCCTCCCGATGGTTGAACCGGGCGTCGAGACCCGGCCTCCGGCAGGGTAGCCCGGGCGACCGACACATCCCGCCTTCTTAACGAGGCACGCAGGTCCGTCGCGGCTAGCCTGGGCGCGTGAGCGAGACGGCTGCGTACCCGGTCGCGTGGGAGGCCGACGTCGTCCTGCGCGACGGCACCACCACGCACCTGCGTCCGATCTGCCCGTCGGACGCGGACGCCCTGCAACGCTTCCAGCTCGGCCAGTCGGAGCGGTCGTCGTACTTCCGCTTCTTCGCGCCGGTGCGCCGCCTGTCGGACCGCGACCTCGCCCTGTTCACCCACGTCGACCACGTCGACCGGGTCGCGCTGGTCGCCGTGCGCACCAGCCCCGACGACCCGAACGTCGAGGACATCATCGGCGTCGCCCGCTACGACGTCGTCGAGCCCGGCCTGGCCGAGGTCGCGTTCAACGTCGCCGACCCGCTCCAGGGCGTCGGCCTCGGGTCGGTGCTGCTCGAGCACCTCGCCGCCGCCGCGCGCGAGCGGGGCCTGCGCCGCTTCACCGCCGACGTGCTGCCGCAGAACAGCGGGATGCTCGCCGTGTTCCGCGACGCCGGGTACGAGGTGCGCCAGCAGCTCGACGACGGCGTCGTGACCGTGTCGGTGAACCTCGACCCGACGGAACGGTCGCGGCAGGTCATGGCGGACCGCGAGCACCGCGCCGAGGCACGCTCGATGCAGGCGCTGCTCACCGCCCGCCGCGTGCTCCTGATCGGGCCCGGGCCCAACCAGGGAGCCCCCGGCTGGGCGGGCCTCGCGCTGCTGACCCAGCGCGTGCTCGACGCCGCCGCGCAGGACCCGGGCGACACCGAGCTGTTCGTCCTGAACCCGCCGGCCGGTCCCGGGTCGCACGCCCGCGAGGTGCCGTCGTGGGACCAGGTGCCCGACGTCGACCTCGTCCTCCTCGCGCTGCCCGCGGCCGACGCCGTCACCGCCGTGCGACGGCTCGCGGGCACGGGCGCGCGCGGCGTCGTCGTCCTCTCGGCGGGCTTCGCCGAGACGGGACCCGACGGCCTCGAGCGCCAGCGCGAGCTGCTGCGCGCCGCGCACGGGCTCGGCATGCGGGTCGTCGGCCCGGCGTCGTGGGGCATCGTCACCACCGTCCCCGGGGGACGGCTGCACGCGAGCCTCGCCGAGCGGCCGCCCGCGCCCGGCGTCATCGGGCTCTTCTGCCAGTCCGCGCCCGCGGCGGTGACGCTCGCCGCGACGCTCGAGCGGCGCGGCCTCGGCGTCTCCGCGATCGTCTCGGCGGGCCACCGCGCCGACGTCTCCGGCAACGACCTCATGCAGTACTGGCACGACGACCCCGCGACCAAGGTCGCCTGCCTGTACCTCGAGTCGATCGGCAACCCGCGCAAGTTCACGCGCGTCGCGCGGCGGCTCGCGTCCGAGAAGCCCGTCGTCGCCGTCGTCGCCGGCCGCTCCGGGCAGGTCGTCCCTCCCGGGCACGCCGTGCGCGCCACGCACGCGCCGCGCGCGATGCTCGACGAGATGCTGCGGCAGTCCGGCGTCATCCGCGCCGACAACACCCACCAGCTCATGGACGTCGCGCAGGTCCTCGCGCACCAGCCGCTCCCGCGCGGCGGGCGCGTCGGCATCCTCGCCAGCTCCGCGGCGCTCGCCGCGCTCGTCGCCGAGGCCGTCGCGGCCACGGGGCTCGTCGTCGCCGCGTCGAGCGACTACCTCACCCCGGAGCGCTCCGCCGACGACGTCGAACGCCTCGTCGACGCCCTGTACGCCGAGGACGCGTGCGACGCCGTCGTCGTCGTCGACGTGCCGGTCGTCATGGAGCGCGGCGACGTCGTCGCGCAGGCCGTCGCGCACGCGGCGGCGCGAACGGGCCGCACCACGGTCGTGTCGGGCATCGGGCTGCACGGCATGCCCGACGAGCTCGCCGCCGACGCGCCCGACGGCACCCGGGTGCGCGTGCCCGCGTTCTCGACGCCCGAGGACGCCGTCACCGCGCTCGGCAAGGTGGTCGCGTACGCGCGGTGGCGCGAGCGCGACCACGGCGCGATCGTGCAGCCGAGCGGCGTCGACGCGCGCGCGGCACGCAAGCTCGTCGAGGCGGCGCTCGCGGCCGCCCCCGACCACGACCACGACCCCGACGCGAGCGTGACGCTCGACGGCGCGGCCGCGGCCCAGCTGCTGGCGTGCTACGGGCTGAGGGTGTGGCCCGTGCGCCGGGTGAGCACCGCGCAGGAGGCCGTCGCCGCGGCCGACGAGCTCGGCTGGCCCGTCGCGCTCAAGACCGTCAGCCCGATCCTGCGGCACCGCACCGACCTGGGCGGGGTACGCCTCGACCTCGCCGACGCCGACGAGCTGCGCGAGGCCGTCGAACGGATGCAGGCCGTCGCGCGCGGCGCGGGCCTCGACCCCGCGCTCGAGGTGCAGTCGATGGCCCGCCCGGGCGTCGCCGTCGTCGTCAGGTCGGTCGAGGACCCGCTGTTCGGGCCGGTCGTCTCGTTCGGCCTCGCGGGCGACGCGGTCGACCTGCTCGGGGACGTCGCGTCCGGCGTCGCGCCGCTGACCGACGTCGACGTGCGCGAGCTCGTGCGCGGCGTGCGCGCCGCACCCCGCCTGTTCGGGTACCAGGGGGCGCCACGGGCCGACGTCGCCGCGGTCGAGGACGTCGTCGCGCGGGTCTCGGTGATGGCCGACGACCTGCCGGAGATCGCGTCGCTCGAGCTGTACCCGGTCGTGGCGGCCGAGCAGGGCGTGGCGGTGCTGCACGCCGCCGTCGAGCTGCGCCGCGCCGGTGAGCGACGCGACCCGCTGCGCCGGGCGCTCCCGGGCTGACCCGACGGGCCGGGGCGAACCGGTGGAAGAATGCACGGGTGCCCCACACCGACCCGTCCACCGACCTGAACCTTCCCGCCGAGCTGCGCGACGAGATCGTGCGCGCGGGCTACTACCCGCAGCTCGTCGCGGACGTGCTCGACGTGGCGCTCGCCGGGGAGGCCGTGGTCGCCCACCTGGTGCAGGCCGAGACGACGTTCGACTCCGAGGTGCGCCGCCACCTGACCGTGCTGGTGCTCACCGAGTCCCGCCTGGTCACCGCGCACGTCGACGACCACGAGGGCGACCACGCGCACTCGCCGTCCGCGGCGGCCACCACCGAGGCGGTGCCGCTCAGCGAGGTCCGCTCGGTGTCGCTCACGCACGTCGTCGCGCAGCCGGCCGCGTACCGCCCGGGCCAGGGTGGTGACCACACTTCCGAGCTGAGCCTCGTGATCGGGTGGGGTGCCGTCTCGCGGATCGAGCTTGAGCCCGCCACGTGCGGCGACCCGCAGTGCGACGCCGACCACGGCCTGACCGGCTCGCTGCTGCCCGACGACGTCGTGGTCCGCGTCGCCGCCGCCGCCGAGGGGCAGGCGGCCGTCCGCAAGGCCGTCGCGTTCGCGCGGCAGCTCTCGGCCGCAACCGCGCGGCGATGACCGCGCTGGCGCTGCCCGACGGCCTGCTCGCCCCGTCCTACGGCGTCGACTCGCTCGCGGCCGTGCTGCCGGGCGCGGCGGGCGCGCTGGGGGTTCCGCTGACGACCTCGACAGGGCTCGTGTCGACCGAGTGCGCGGACGCGCTGGGCCTGCCCGCGGTCGAGCGCGTCGTCGTCGTGCTGTGCGACGGGCTCGGGCTCGTCAACGTCGCCGAGCGCGCGGGGCACGCCCCGTTCCTGCGCCAGCGGCTGACGGAGACGCGCGCGCTGCGCACGTCCTTCCCGTCGACGACGGCGGCCGCGGTCTCGACGTTCGGCACCGGCACCGCTCCGGGGCGCACCGGCATGCTCGGCTACACCCAGCGCAACCCCGTCACGCGCGGCCTGGCCAACATGGTCTCCTGGACGGAGCAGTCGGACCCGTACCGCATCGCGCGGCCCGGCGGCCAGCAGCTCGCGGGGATCCTGCCCGTGCCGGCGAACGAGCTGCAGCGCGAGCCCACGGTGTTCGAGGCGCTCACGGCGGCCGGCGTGCGCGTCACGTCGGTCGGGCCGTCGCGGTTCGCCGGGTCGGGCATGACGCTCGCCGCCCTGCGCGGCGCTCAGTACGTCGCCGCCGAGAGCCTCGCCGACCGCGTCGACGGCGTCGTGCGCGCTCTGCGCCTGCCCGGCCTCGCGTACCTGTACTGGGGTGACGTCGACAAGGTCGGCCACCACCACGGCTGGCAGTCCTGGCAGTGGGGCGACGCGCTCGAGGCGTTCGACCGCGAGATCGCCCGACTCGTGCGGTCGGTGCCGCCCGGGACGCTCGTGCTCGTCACCGCCGACCACGGGCAGATCGCGGTCGACCTCGCCGACCGGTTCGACGTCGCGCACACGCCCGCGCTCGCCGAGGGCGTCGCCCTGGTCGGCGGCGAGCCCCGCGCGCTGCACCTGTACGCCGACGGCGACCCGGAGGCCGTCGCGGCCCGCTGGCGGGACGTGCTGGGGGAGCGGGCCGTCGTCGCGCTGCGCGCCGACGTCGTCGACGGGGGCTGGCTCGGGCCCGTCGCGGAGCACGTGCTGCCGTGGACCGGCGACGTCGTGGTCGCGCCGCGCGGCCGGCTGACCATCGTCGACTCCCGGACGCAGACCCCGCCGTCGCTCGCGCTGCTCGGCGTGCACGGCTCGTTCACGCCCGAGGAGATGACCGTCCCGCTCGTCGCCGCGATGGCTTCCGCCTGACCTGGAAGGATGGGCCCCATGGCCGAGCTCGTCTTCTTCACCGGCACCATGGACTCGGGCAAGTCGACGCTCGCGCTCCAGACCGACTACAACTACGCCGCGCGCGGCCGTTCCGGGCTCGTCTTCACCCGGCACGACCGGGCCGGGCAGTCGCGCATCTCGTCGCGGCTCGGCCTGGAGACCGACGCCCTCGAGGTGGACGACGCCACCGACTTCTGGGAGCTCGTCGCGCACGAGACGCAGCAGGGCCGCCCGGTCGACTACATCGTGTGCGACGAGGCGCAGTTCTACTCGCCCGCGCAGGTCGAGCAGCTCGCCCGGCTCGTCGACGAGATCGAGATCGACGTCTTCGCGTTCGGCATCACGACCGACTTCCGCACCAAGCTCTTCCCCGGCTCGGCCCGGTTGCTCGAGCTCGCCGACCGCACCGAGGTGCTGCAGGTGACGGCGCTGTGCTGGTGCGGCCGCCCCGCGACGCACCAGGCCCGCACCGTCGACGGCGTCATGGTCGTCGAGGGCGAGCAGGTGGTCGTGGGGGACACCGTGGCGTCCGCCGTCGTCGCGTACGAGGTGCTGTGCCGCCGCCACCACATGCGCCGCATGACCGAGGGCGCCTCGCGGCAGCGCGCGGCGTCGGACGTCGCACGCCTCGACCTGGTCTGAGGCCGCGTCCTCCGGGCGCTGCCTCAGGCACGCCTCAGGACGGCTCGGGCCTCGCACCGAAGACGATCTCGTCCCACGACGGCACCGCCGCGCGGCCCTTGCGGCGTGCCGACGGCACCCCGCGGGCGGGTGTGCCCGGGCGCGCGGTCGCGGCGACGACCGGCGCCGGCGCGGGCTCGGGCGCCTCGGGGGCCGCCTCCCTCGTGGGCTTCCCCGAGGGCGTGATCAGCGCGGGCTGGGTCCCGCCCGGACCGCCGCCCGGCGAGACCGCCCTGTCGCGCGGCCGGCGCGGGTTCCAGCGACCCAGGTCGACGACGCTCGCGCCGGGACCCTCCGCGTCGTGCGACGACGACGGCTCCGGCTCGCTCGACGCCAGCACCGCGGGCTCCGGCTCGCGGACGGGCGGGCGCTCCCGGACCGGCAGGTCGCCGAGGGGGACCACCTGGAACCCCGGGTCGTCGGACTCGGACCCCGCGGCGGCGGGCGGCGTACGCGGGGTCACCTGCGGCATCGTCAACGTCGCCGGTCGGTGCGTCCGGCCCGGAGGCCGGTGACCGCGCCGGCCCGCGAGGTCGTCGAGCAGCAGGTCCGTCTCGCTGCGCGGCGCGGGCCGCTCCGTGGCGTCCGGCAGCGCACGGCGTGCGGCCAGCGACGGCACGCCCCGCACCTCCGGCGTCAGCGGGTCGTCGGGCTGGCCCAGCCAGCGCGCCTCGTCGTCGAGCGGGGTGACCACGCGGCCGCGCAGGTCGAACGTCCAGCGGGCGCTGCGGTCCCGGTCACCGGCCGAGAAGCGCACCTCGACGACCCACGGGGCCAGGCCCTCGCGGCGGGCCGACCAGACGGCATCGCCGGGCTGGACCCCGCGCGCGGCCAGGCGCGAGTCCGCGATCCGGCCCAGCTCGCTCGTGCCGTCCACGCCCGGGACGTCGTGCG
>CBINDH010000095.1:0-8883 GCA_966249365.1 uncultured Xylanimonas sp.
CGAGGAGGGTCGGCACGGGCAGCCGCCCGTCGAGCTGGTCAGCGAGCGCGACCTGCGCGAGCACGACCTGGTTCCCGCGTCGGTGGAGGACCGGGTGGCCAGGTATGCGCAGTGGCTGCGCGTGCTCGACGCGGACCGGTACGCGGCGTGCGAGGCCGTGCTCGCCGACGCAGACGGGCTCGCCCAGTGGCTGCGTGCGGGTGCGGCCGGGCGGCGCGTCATCTAGGGCAACCACGGGAGCGGACGACCCCCCGAGCAAGAGGCGTCAGACCCTGTTTCGCGCCACTTGGCGGGCGTTAGCGTCCCAGCATGCGTCTGCTGCGCCGCCGTAGGGTCGAGCCCGCCGTCGAGACGGTCGCGCGACCCGGCTTCACCTATCTCGACGCCGAGCACGTCTACCTGGACTCGGCGTGCCAGACCATGCGCCCCGACCCGGTCGTGGACGCCCTCAACGAGTACTTCCTGACGTACAACGCGTGCGGCGACCGCGTGAAGTACCGCTGGGGCAAGCAGGTCGACGAGAAGGTCGAGGCGACGCGCGCCGCGGTGCTGCGCACGCTCGGTCTGCCGGCCCGCAGGTACGAGGTGTCGTTCACGCTCAACACGACGTACGCGCTCAACCTGCTGCTCGGCCAGCTCCCGGCGAGTCGCTTCCGCCGCGTCGTCACCACGCACACGGAGCACAACTCCGTGTTCCTCCCCACGATGAGCTTCGCCCGCCGCGCAGGCGTCGAGCGTGTCCTGCTGGAGCGTGACGACGACGGCGCCCTGCGCTACGACGACGCGGTGCTGCGCGACGCCGTCGTCGTCGTCTCCGCGATGAACAACGTCGACGGGGCGCCGACGCGGGGGCTGCCGGAGCTCGTCGCGGCCGCCCACCGGGTCGGCGGCGTCGTCATCATCGACGCGGCGCAGGCGATGGCGCACGGGCCGGACCTGGTGCGCGGGCTGCGCGCGGACGCGATCTGCTTCTCGGCGCACAAGACGTACGGGGCGTCCCTCGGCGTCGTCGCCGCGACGGCGGACCTGCTCGCCTCGCTGGAGGTGTCGTTCCTGGGCGGGGGCCAGGTGCGGTCGGTGACGGCCGACGACTACGTGCTCGCCGACGAGCTGCACACGCGCCTGGAGGCGGGGCTGCAGCCGTGGGGCGAGATCGTCGCGCTCGGCGCGGCGCTCGAGTGGTTCGACGGCGTGACGCGGGCGGGGGAGCACGCCCGCCAGACGGCGCTGGCCGAGCGGCTGTACGACGGCCTGGTCGACCTGCCGCGCATGCGGCTGCGCGGCGAGCGCGGGTCGACGCTGCTGAGCATCGAGCCGGAGCGCGTCGACGGGCACCGGCTGGCCGGGTTCCTCTCGGCTGCCGGGATCATGGTGCGCTCGGGGTACTTCTGCGCCCACCACTGGCTCATCGAGCAGGAAGGGTCGGGCCCGTTGACGCGCTTCAGCCTCGGGGCGCACAACACCGCCGACGACGTCGACCACGCCCTCGAGGTGACCGGCAAGCTGCTGCGGGGGCTGTGACGTGCCCTGCATCGTCGCGTTCCTCGTCCTGCTGGTGACCTCGGCGTTCTCGGCCCGGCACCGCAAGCTGCTCAAGCAGTCGTGGGGCTGCGTGACCAGGCGGGTCACGTTCCGGGCGTGCGACAGCTCCTTCAAGGACGACGTGAAGACGAGCCTGCTCGCGCCCGTCGCCCTGCGCGCCCCGCGCCTGGTGCGCCCGGCGTCCGGCGCGATCGAGGTCGCGGCGTGGGTGACGGTGCTGACGCTGGTCGTCAGCGGGTTCCTCGTGGCGCGCGGCGGGCTCAACCTCCTCGCGTACGGCACGTGCGACAAGCAGAACCCGTCGGCGTGCTCGCTGGCCGCCGGCGGGTGCACGATCGACTCCGCGGACCCGACGTTCTGGCAGTCGGTGACGAGCGGCGACGTCGCCGGCGCGTTCGGACGCGAGGCGTCGTCGCTGGCCGAGACCGTCTCGACGATCCCCGGCCGGTTCCGCACCTGGGACGCGGCCGACTTCACCCCGGAGCACGCCTCGTTCGTGGGCGGCTACCGCCCCGGGGTGCCGACGGTGCTCGAGGTGCTCGATCCGGGCTGCCAGTACTGCGCCCGCCTCTTCCGCAACCTCGACGAGGCCGGCGTCGCCGCGACCCACAACCTCACGTACGTCGTCTACCCGATCCCGGGCGACGACGGGCCGCGGTTCGCGAGCTCGCCGCTCATCGCGCGCTACCTCACCGCGATCCGCGTCGTCGAGAGCGCGGACGGGACGCCGTCGCAATCACCGACGGACTGGGCGATCCTGCGGACGCTGTTCACCGGGTCCCACGACGACGGGCTGTCCTGGCAGCTCTGGTTCAACTCCGCGGCCACGCCCGAGCAGGCCGAGGCGCAGCTCCAGGCGTGGCTCGTCGAGCACGGCATGGACGACGCGCAGGTCGCCGAGGTGGCCGCGCTCGCCGGCTCGGACGAGGTGGCCGACCTGCTCGAGGCGAGCCGGGCCATCGTCGAGGACGACATCCGCACGCTGACCATCCCGACGCTCATCGGCGGCGGGCGGCTGCACCGCGGCCTGGTCTCGGTCGAGGATCTCGCGAACCTCGGCTCCTGACGCAGGCCGCGGTGCGCGGCGGGTCAGCCCGCCAGGAGCGCCTGGGCGAAGTGGGCGATCGCGCGGTCGTCGATCGCGTCGACGTCGGCCGACGCCTTGGCGAGCTCCTTGACGGCGGACAGCTCGGCCGGGTCGAGCTTGTCGAACTGGAGGGCGCCGCCGAGGAAGGCCGTCGCCGCCGCGCGCTCGCTCAGGGCGGGCGGGAAGGCCGTCGCGAGCTCCTCCTGCCGCGCCTGCGCGCGGGGCGCCATCCCGCTGACGAAGAGGCCGAGCCGCTTCTCGCCGAGGTCGGCGTTCTGGGCGAACGACGTCATCTGCTCGCGCGGCGCGCCGTCGTAGACGGCCGTGCCGAGCACGACGGTGTCGTACCGGCTGATGTCAGGGTGGTCGTGGTCTGCGAGGTTCAGGACCGGCACGTCGCCACCGAGGGCGTCGGCGATCCTCCGGCCGATCTCGACGGTTGTCCCGTGCTTCGATGCGACGACAACTGCTGCTCTCACCAGGGCTCCTTTGACAGGGTGGAACCTTGATCGTGGCACGTCGTGCGCGTCGCGCCAATGTGGCGCGTGTCTCGCTCGTCACACCTCCGACGTGCGACGACGCCGCTTCCTCGCGGGCCCGTCACCCGAGATGGAACTCGTTGTCGTCGGGGTCTGCGAGCAGGATCGTCCCGCGGGTGTCCTTCGTGGGGTCGACGACCCGCGCCCCGAGCCCGACCAGCCGGGCCGTCTCGGTTTCCAGGTCGCCGTCGGCGGTCACCTCGAGGCGGAACCGGTTGTGGCCGGTGGCCGGCTTGTCGAACAGCGGCGGCCCGCTCCACGTGACCTTCGAGCCGCCCGTGGTGCACTGGATCGCCGTCTCGTCGCCCTCGTCCCACACCATCGGCCAGCCCAGGGCGTCGCGCCAGAACTCGCCGGTCGCGCGCGTGCCGTCGCAGTTGAGCCCGCCGATCACCCCGCAGCCGGCGAGGAACGTGTTCGTCGGCTCGATGACGCAGAACTCGTTCCGGTCGGGGTCGGCCAGGACGACGTGGCCCTCGTCGCCGCGCTGCCCGACGTCGTAGTGCGCGCCGCCGAGCTCGATGGCCCGCACGACGATCTCCTCCTGGTCCTCGGTGGACCGGCTGGTGCAGTCGAAGTGGATGCGGTTGCGGCCCGACTTCACGTCGGACGTGGGCACGAAGCGCAGCACGTACGTCTCGTCCGGCAGCCGCACGACGAGGTCGTCGGCGCTCGACGTGCGCACGTCGCCGACGAGCACGCCCGCCCAGAACTCGGCGACGGCCTGGGGGTTGGTCGCGTCGATGCGTACCCCGGTGAGCTGGAGGGCCATCTGTCGAACGTAGGCCCGGGCCGCGTCCGGCCGCCACCCGATTCAGTGCCGCGAGCCGGCTCCGCCGCCGCCGAGCACGATGAGGATCCCCAGCACGAACCCGGCGTCGTACCAGTTGCCGTTGTTGTGCACCTCGTAGATCGAGACGTTGTCGTTGAACAACGAGATGACGAAGGTGGCGGGCACGATGATCCCGTGCCACAGGCCCAGCCAGAGCCCGGCGGGCACGTTGCTGTCCGCCGGTGCGGTGTCGACCTGCGGGTTGGCGCCCGCCGCGCACGCGGCGAGCAGCATCCCCACCCCGACGACGACGGCGACGATGCCAAGGACCCGACGGCTCCGGAATCGAGACATGCACCCATGCTGACCGCCCGGCGGCCTGCCGGCGACCGGGCGCCGCAGGGGGAGCGTAGGGATCGGTCACGTTCGACCGTGGCCGGGCCAGGTCGAGTCGTCGTCAGGATGCGAGCTGGGCGTAGAGGTCGTCCGTCTCGAGGAGCTCCGCGTGGGTGCCCGTGGCGCGGACGCGGCCCTGCTCCATCACCACGACGCGGTCGGCGTGGGGGACCGGGCGGGTCGCGATCGTCAGGACCGCACCCTTCGCGGCGGCTGCGGCGGTTGCCCGGCCGATGGCCGCCTCGGCGCGGCCGCCGAGCTGGGAGGTGGCATCGTCGAGCAGCAGCACCTCGGCGCCGGCGAGCAGGGCACGAGCCATGGCGAGGCGCTGGCGCCCGCCGCCGGTCATGGTCGCGCCGACCAGCTCGGTGTCCAGGCCCGCCGGCAGCGCCGCGATCTCGTCGTGCAGGTCGACGGCGCGCAGGACCTCGGCCAGCTCGTCGTCGGACGCGGTCGGGCGCGCCGGCAGGAGGTTGTCGCGCACGGTGCCGGGCAGCACGGGCGGCTCCTGCTCGACGTACGCGAACCGCTCGCGCACCTGGGCGTAGGTGAACCGGTCGTAGGGGACGCCGTCGAGCCGGACCGTGCCGGAGTGCGGGGACAAGAACCGCAGCGCGAGCGAGACGACGGACGACTTGCCCGCGCCCGACGGTCCCACGATCGCCACGTGCCCGACGCGCGGGACCTCGAGCGTCAGGTCGCGCACCACGTCACCCTCGGACGGGTTGTAGCGCGCGCTGACGTTCTCGAAGGACAGCAGCGGGGTTCCGGCGACGACGTCCCGCGCCGGGGCGGCCTCGACGTCGTCGGACTCCAGCTCGATCTCCTGCGCCTGCGCGATGCGCTGCGACGCGGCGAGGCCCGACTGGATGGTCGAGAACCCGTCCGCGAGCTCGATGAGCGGCCCGATGAAGTTCTGCGTGTACATGACGAAGGCGACGAGCGCGGCGACCGTCAGGTGACCCTCCTGCACGCGCCACGCGCCGAACCCGAGCATGCCCACCGTGACCAGCAGCATGCCGCCGAACGCGACCTCGTAGGAGATCAGCTCGGCCCACATCGCGGCGACGCCGTGCTTGCGCGCCTTCTCGGCGTCGACGAGCACCGCGTCCGCGCTGGCCTTCTCGGCGCGGAGCGCCTTGATGGTGCGCAGCGCCCGCATCGACCCGTCGAGCTCGCTCGACATGCGGCCCACGGCCTCCTGCGCCCGCGCCCGCTCGCGGCCGACCTTGGGCATGATGAGCGCCATCGCCGTCCCGAGCACCGCGACCGCGGCGAGCGTGATGCCCAGCATGACAGGGTCGATCACGCCCATGAGGATGATCGAGCCGACGACGCCGGTCACGGACGTGACGAACGCGACGAACCCCGAGGACACGGCGAGCTGGAGCATGGGGGCGTCGGCGGTGGTCCGCGCCACCAGGTCGGCCGCGGGCCGCTCGCGCACCTGCGACACCCGCCCGCGCAGGAACCGCATGACGAGGGCGGCGCGCACGTCGAACACGACCCGCTCTGTCGTCCGCCCGAGCACGCCCCACTGCGCGAGCATCGCCGCGAGGTAGACGACCGTCAGGACGCCGAACAGGACGACGTCGCCCGTCACCGACGTGCCGGCGTGCAGGTGCTCGATGACGGACTCGATGATCCGCGGCGTCCACAGCCCCGTGAGCGTCGCCACGATGCCGAGAAGCGCGCCGACGACGATGCGCCACCGGTAGGGGCGCAGGATCGCCAGGAACGTCGTCCAGGTACGCTCCGACGAGTCGGCGCGCGGGCCGGCAGGCAGGTCGCGCGCGTCGGCGGCGGTCGTGGTGGGCATGCCTCCACGGTACGGAGACGGGGTCCCGCGGTGACCGGTCGTGATCCTCGCCGTGACCGCCGGTGCACGGCTGCGACGCCGGGCCGATAGGATGACCCGGTTGCCCGTACGCCCTCCGCCGATCCGGCGCGCGCGTATGCACCCGACCACACTGGAGACAATCGAAGTGAAGAGCGCCGTCGAGACCCTGGACCCCACCAAGGTCAAGCTGACCGTCGAGGTGGACTACGACGAGCTCAAGCCGAGCATCGACCACGCCTACAAGCACATCGCGGAGCAGGTGACGATCCCCGGCTTCCGCAAGGGCAAGGTCCCCGCGCGCATCATCGACCAGCGCGTCGGCTGGGGCGCCGTCGTCGAGCACGCCGTCAACGAGTCGCTCGGCCGCTTCTACGGCCAGGCCGCCGCGGAGGAGAAGCTGCGCCCGCTGGGCCAGCCCTCCGTCGAGGTCACCGAGATCCCTGCCAAGGCCGGCGAGGGTGTCCTGAAGTTCACCGCCGAGGTCGAGGTCCGGCCCGAGATCGAGCTGCCCGAGCTGAGCACGCTCGACATCGCCGTGGAGTCGACCGAGGTCACCGACGCCGACGTCACCGAGCGCCTCGACGCGCTGCGCGAGCGCTTCGGCACCCTCGTGGGCGTCGACCGCCCGGCCGCCGAGGGCGACTACGTCGTCGTCGACCTCAAGGCCGTCATCGGTGACGAGGAGGTCGACTCCGTGTCGGGCATCTCGTACCAGATCGGCTCCGGCAACATGCTCGAGGGCCTCGACGAGGCGCTCACGGGCCTCTCGGCCGGCGAGACCACCACGTTCACCGCGCCGCTGGCCGGTGGCGAGCACGCCGGCGAGGAGGCCACCGTCACGGTGACCGCCACCTCGGTCAAGCAGCGCGACCTGCCCGACGCCGACGACGACTTCGCCCAGCTCGCCTCGGAGTTCGACACGCTCGACGAGCTCACCGCCGACCTGCGCGAGCAGGTCGCCTCGATCAAGAAGTCGAACCAGGCCGTCACGGCCCGCGACACGCTGCTCGAGAAGCTCCTCGCCGCCGTCGAGATCCCCGTCCCGCAGGGCGCCGTCGAGGCCGAGGTGCACCGTCACCTCGAGTCGGAGAACCGCCTCGACGACGACAAGCACCGCGCCGAGGTCACCGAGGACGCCACGAACGCCCTCAAGAACCAGATCCTGCTCGACACGCTCGCCGAGAAGCTCTCGGTCAAGGTCGGCCAGGGCGAGCTCGTCGAGTACCTGGTCCAGGCCTCGCGCCAGTACGGCATGGAGCCGCAGCAGTTCATCCAGACGCTCGACCAGGGCGGCCAGATCCCGGCGATGGTCGGCGAGGTCGCGCGCTCCAAGGCGCTCGCCGTCGCGCTGCGCCAGATCGACGTCAAGGACGGCGAGGGCAACGTCGTCGACCTGAGCGACTTCATCGGCTCGGACGAGGCCGACGAGGCCGTCACCGAGATGGAGGCGGCCGAGGAGGCCTGACCCTCGCTGGTCGGCCCCTCCTCGCTGGTCGAGCCCCGTCGAGACCACCGACGCGCGACGGCGCCGCACCCCACGGGTGCGGTGCCGTCGCCGTTTCGCGACACACCCATGCGCCGTGAGCGAAACGGCCCGCGCCGGGGACTTGCGCGGCGGTGCCGGACGTTAGGGTCGAGCACAACCGAACGTGAAGGAGACGGACGTGAACGACCCGCTGCGGATGGACAGCAACGGTCCGATGGCTCGTGCTGACGGACCCAGCCTCGGGCTCAACGACTCCATCTACAACCGGCTCCTCAAGGAGCGCATCATCTGGCTCGGCACCGAGGTGCGCGACGAGAACGCCAACGCCATCTGCGCGCAGATGATGCTCCTCGCCGCCGAAGACCCGACCAAGGACATCTGGCTGTACATCAACAGCCCCGGCGGATCGATCACGGCCGGCATGGCGATCTACGACACCATGCAGTTCATCCAGCCCGACGTCGCCACCGTCGCGATGGGCATGGCCGCGTCGATGGGGCAGTTCCTGCTCTCGTCGGGCGCGAAGGGCAAGCGCTACGCGACGCCGCACGCCCGCGTCATGATGCACCAGCCCTCGGGCGGCATCGGCGGCACCGCGACCGACGTCCGCATCAACGCGCAGCTGATCATGCACATGAAGAAGGTGCTCAGCGAGCTCACGGCCGAGCAGACCGGCCAGCCGCTGGACAAGGTCCTCAAGGACTCCGACCGCGACTCGTGGTTCACCGCCACCGAGGCGCTCGAGTACGGCTTCATCGACCACGTGGTCGAGAACGCCGCGCTGGCGGGCGGCGGCGGCATGACCTCGAACGGGAACTGAGGGATAGGACAGATGAGCTACATGAGCCCTGAGCAGTTTGCCGCGACGGCCGGCCGTCTCGCGGGTGGCTACGCCCGCCCGGGCGGCATCGCCTTGCCCGGCCCGTCGTCGCGCTACGTGCTGCCCCAGTTCGAGGAGCGCACCGCCTACGGCTTCAAGCGCCAGGACCCGTACACCAAGCTCTTCGAGGACCGCATCATCTTCCTCGGCGTGCAGGTGGACGACGCCTCGGCCGACGACGTCATGGCGCAGCTCCTGGTCCTGGAGTCCCAGGACCCGGACCGCGACATCATGATGTACATCAACAGCCCGGGCGGTTCCTTCACCGCGATGACGGCGCTGTACGACACGATGCAGTACATCAAGCCGCAGATCCAGACGGTGTGCCTCGGCCAGGCCGC
>CBINDH010000096.1:0-8844 GCA_966249365.1 uncultured Xylanimonas sp.
GCCTCGGCCTCGATGCCGCCGACGCCCCAGCCGAGCACGCCCAGGCCGTTGACCATCGTGGTGTGCGAGTCGGTGCCCACACAGGTGTCGGGGTACGCCTGGCCGCCCCGCGTCATCACGGTGCGGGCCAGGTACTCGATGTTGACCTGGTGCACGATGCCGGTGCCCGGCGGGACGACCTTGAAGTCGTCGAACGCCGTCTGGCCCCAGCGCAGGAACTGGTAGCGCTCGTGGTTGCGCTGGTACTCGAGCTCGACGTTGCGGGCGAACGCGTCGGGGCGGCCGGCCACGTCGATCTGCACCGAGTGGTCGATGACCATCTCGGCCGGGGCGAGGGGGTTGATGCGGTTCGGGTCGCCGCCGAGCGCGGCGACGGCCTCACGCATCGTGGCGAGGTCGACGACGCAGGGCACACCCGTGAAGTCCTGCATGATCACGCGGGCGGGCGTGAACTGGATCTCCGTGTCGGGCTCGGCCTGCGGGTCCCACGAGGCCAGTGCGCGGACGTGGTCCGCGGTGATGTTCGCGCCGTCCTCGGTGCGAAGCAGGTTCTCGGCCAGGACCTTCAGGGAGTACGGGAGGCGCTCGAGACCCTCGACGGCCGACAGCCGGAAGATCTCGTAGTCCTTCCCGGAGACCGAGAGCGTCCCCTTCGATCCGAACGTGTCCACGCTGCTCACTACGGCTCCTCCACAGGGGTTCCGCGCCGCACGGCACGTGCGCGACGCTGGTACATCGGGGGCTTCGCCCAGGTGGTTGCCCGGGCACTTCACCCAGCATAGCCCAGATATCTTGATGTCAAGATATCTGTCCGGATCGCGTCACTGAGCGACCGCGTAGGCCACCATCCACGCGAGCGCCGAGTTCCAGTTGACGGTCATCTCGTTGACCCCGAACGCCTCGATGTGGTCGACGAAGCAGCGCTGCGCCGGGCTCCCCGCGAGGGCCGCGCTGACGGGATCGGGGCAGTCCGAGTTCGGGCCGCCGGACAGCGTCCCGGGCGGCGGAGGCGGCGTCGCCGGGTCCGCGGACCGGGCGAACCACCGCGAGTGCTGGTGGCGCACGTCGGTGCTGCCGTAGCCCGTCACGTACGACACGCCCAGGGCGTTGCGGCCCAGCAGGTAGTCGAGTCCCGCCAGGGCGCCGTCGCGGTGCCGCGCCTGCCCGCTCACCTCGTGGGCCGCGGCGACGATCGCCGCGTTGTTGGCGACCATCCCGTTGGACCCCCACGCATACCGCCGGTCGGGCGGGCTGTAGAGCTGGCCGAACGGCTCGGCCGTCGCCAGCAGCGCGTCCGCCGCCGCGACGAGCTCCGCCCGCAGCGCGTCCCGCTCGGGCAGCGCGGAGGCGACCGTCGCGAGCTGCATGCGCACCCACGCGGCCGTGTCGCGCCAGTCGAAGCCCACCGCCACGAACGGAGTCTTGGTCCCGCCCAGGTGGTACGGGTTCGCCCGCAGGTCGGCCAGGAACCGCTCCTCCCCCGTCGTCAGGTACAGCTCCGCCGCCGCCCAGTACCGCTCGTCGTCGATGTCGACGTCGTCGTACGGGCCGCCGCCGAAGTTCTCCAGGACGTTCGTGTCGGGGGCCAGGAGGACCGGCAGCTCGGCCGCGGCCCGGTACGCCGTCCGGGCGGCCGCGAGCAGGCGCTCGGTGAACGCTCCCGGTTCCAGCACCCGGGCCCCCTGCGCCGCGACCGCCGCGAAGTTCAGCGTCGCCGACGTCGAGGGGCGGTGGACGAACCGTCGTCGCGGGTCCTCGGCGGGCAGCGTGGGGATGGGCGTCCAGGACTCGTCGTGCACCTTGTGGTGGACCATCCCGGCGAGCGGCAGCCCGTCGGCCACCTGCATCCGGGCCATCCAGTCGAGCTCCCACCGCGCCTCGTCGAGAGCCAGGGCGACGGCGTCGTCGTCGGGCCGCCCGGCCCGGCGTGCCCGCTCGACGAGCCCGAGGAGCTGCGCGACGGCGATCCCTCCATTGACGACGTACGTGCCCATGTCGCCCGCGTCGTACCACCCGCCGCGCGCGTCGAGGGTGTAGTCGCCCGTCCACCCGTCGTACAGGTCGACGCCGTCGGCGGTCGTCGCGACGCCCGCCGGGAGGGGACGCAGCGCCCCGTCCCCGAGGTCGCCGTCGGCCGCGACGTGACCCGCCGCGCGTGCGTACTGCGGGCCGGCGACGTCGGCGGTGATCTCGGCGCCGCTGCGCTGCAGCGTGAACACGCGGAGCGCATCAAGCAGGAGCGTGTCGTAGAGCCGCCCGCCGACGGCGAAGGCCGGGCTTACCGCACCGCAGGACGTCGTCAGCCGCAGCCCCTGCCCCGTCGCGCGGACCGAGCCGAAGTCGATCGTGTGCACGGCCTCGCCGGCCGTCTCGTCCAGCCCGCGCGGGACCGTGCTGCCCTCGGCGAGGACCGCGCCGGAGGCGTCGGCCAGGCGCCAGGCGCACGGCTCCGCCGCGTCGCAGGCGAGCGTCGCCTGCTTCGGGCCGTCGGTGAGGTATCCCACCTGGTTGACACGGATCTGCCCCTGCGGCTCAGCGGTCACGCGGGGGACGCTAGCACCCGTCGCGCCGGACGCGGACGCCTGCCGTCGCGGTCAGGCGCGGGCGGCCTCGACCAGCGCGTCGTACGCCTTCCAGAACGCCTCGCGGATCTCGTGCCGCTCGAGGTCGGACAGCTCGACCACGCCCATCGCCGCGGTGACGTCGATCAGCAGCGCCTTGTCCACCTCGCGCGGGATCGACGGGCGACCCAGCTCCAGGGCCTTCCAGGCGCGCGGCGTGGACGTCAGCGCGAGCGAGTTCAGCACCCGGCCGACGACGGCGACGACGGTCGCGTGGAACTCGTCGGCGAACGTGCCGGGGCGCGCGACGGCGTCGGGCGGCAGGACGACCCCGTCGCCCTCGGCGCGGCGCATCGTCGCGGCGACGTCCTTCGGCGTCCGCGGCGCGGGCGGGTTCACGGCTGCGGACGGGGCGGGCGCGGCGGGCGCGGGCGCTGCCGGGACGGGCGCTGCCGGGGCCGCGGCCGCAGGGGGCGTCGCCGGCGCCGGAACCGGCGCGGGCGTCGCCGGTGCCTCCCCGGGCGGTGCGGCGGGAACCGCCGGCCGGGCGCTCTCGCCCGCGCGTGACGGCGGCGGGCCGGGGACTGGGCCTCGTCCCGCGCTCGACGGGGCCGGCCGGCGTCCGGGCCGAGGGGTCGCGGCGGGAGCGGGTGCGGCGGGGGCGGCCGTCTCCGGCTCTGGCGCGGCGGCGATCTCGGACACGGCCTCGACCGCGGCAGCCGTCGGGGCCTCGGGCGCCAGTGGCGCGGTCCCGGCCACCGGCTCCTCGGCGCCCGACTCACCCACGATCTCGGCGCCGTCGACCGGCGCGAGAACCTCGTCGCCGTCCTCGCCCTCGAGCAGGCGCGGCCGCTCGACCTTGAGCACGGCCTCGTCGACGAGGGCGGCGTCGATCACGTGCAGCTCGTCGGCCGCGCGCTGCAGGTACCGGCTCACGGCGTGCGCGCCGCCGTTCGCGTCGGGTGCGGCGAGGAGGATCACCTCGACGCCGTGGAGCTGGGCCTCCTCGACGGCCTCGGTGAAGTCGTCGTCGCCCGAGACCAGCAGGAACACCTCGGCCGCGCCGTTGCGGGCGTGCGTGACGAGGTCGAGGCCGAGCCGCAGGTCGACGCCCTTCTGCTGGCCGTCGATGCCGAACCGGCCCAGCCGCAGCTTGACGCGGGGAAGCTCGCCGATGCGCTGCTGCTGGATGTCCGGCACCGCGTTGCGGGCAGAGTCGTACCAGTGCACCCGCAGCACCGGCATGCCGGAGATCTGCTCGGCCTGGCGACGGATCCCCTCGATCAGCTTGCCGAACTCGACATGGATGCCGGAGCGCAGCGACGTGCCGGTCACGCGCGTGGCGGCCGAGGCGAGCAGGTATCCGGCGTCGATGAACACGGAGCAGCGGGCAGGCATGGGTCAAGGCTCCCACGCCTGCCCGCCGCACAGGTGGCGCTGTCCGGCTCAGACGTCCTTGGCGGTCACCTGGGCGTGCCCGTTGCCGCTGCCGCTGCCGTTGCCGGCCAGGAACGAGGACAGGAGACCCACCAGGTCGACCCCGGTCGTCGCCTTCGCGACGGCGGGCACCTGCGTGAGCAGGTCGGTCGCGAGCGTCGTCACCTTCGAGGCGCCGGCCGGGTCGCCCAGCACCGTGATGTTGTCGATGTTGCCCAGCGGCTTCGCCGCCGCCTCGATCATCGCGGGCAGCGCCGCGAGCACGCGCTCGATGACGGCCTGCTGACCGTACTTCTCGTAGGCCTCGGCGAGCAGGGTGTTGGTCGCGGCCTCCGCCTCACCCTTGGCCCGGATCGCCTCCGCGTCCGCCTGGCCGATCGCACGGGTCGCCTCGGCCTGGGCGAGACCCTGCGCCTTGAGCGAGTTCGCGAGACCCGTACCCTCCGACTCCAGGCGCACCTTCTCGGCGGCGGCCTTCCGCTCGACGGCGACGGCCTTCGCGGCGGCGTCCTTCTCGGCGGCGTACAGGTCCGCGTCGGCCTGCTTCTGCGCGGCGTACTGCCGGGCCTCGGCCTCCTTCTGGGCCATGTACAGGTCGGCGTCGGCCTTGGCTCGCACCTCGGAGTCGAGCCGCAGCTTCGTCAGCTCGACCTGCTGCTGGGCGTTCGACTGCTCGGCCCGCGTGATCTCCGCCTGCTGTGCGGCGGCCACCTTCGGTCCGACGGCGGCGGCCTCGGCCTGGGCGGCGTCGGTCTCCTTCTTGAACTCGGCCTCGCGCAGCGCGGCCATCTTGTTCGCCTCGGCGATCGCGATGCGCGACTCGGCCTGGGCCTTGGCGGCCTGCTGGGCGTTGGACGCCTCGGCGATCTCAGCCTCGCGGCGCACGGCGGCGGCCTGCGGGCGGCCCAGGTTGACGATGTAGTCGGCCGGGTCGGACTGGATCGCGTTGATCTGCAGGGTGTCGATCCGCAGGCCCGACTCGCTCAGCGCCTTGGCGGCCTCGTCCTTGATCTCGGTGGCGAACTTCGCCCGGTCGGCGAGCACCTCCTCGACGGTCATGTTGCCGACGACGCCGCGCAGCGCACCGGCCAGCACGGTCGCGACGACGCCGGGGACCTCCTCCTCGCGGCCCAGGAAGCGCTGGGCAGCGGCGCGCACTCCCTCGGGGGTGCCGTCGATCTTGGCGAGGGCGACGGCGTCGACCGTGACCTTGATCTTGTCGGACGTGACGCCCTCGTCCACCCGCATCGGCACCTCGGTCGCGTCGAGCGAGATCGACGCCGACCGCTGGATGAACGGGACGACGAACACGCCCGACCCGATGACGACCTTGACGCCCTCCGGACCGCCCTTGCCACCCGTGATGACGAGCGCCTCGTTGGCCTTGGGGATGCGGTAGCGCGAGACGACCGCGCCGATCACGATCGCGATCACCACCACGAGCGCGACGACGGAGAAGACGACTGTCATGTCATTCGGCATAGCTGGCTCTCCAAGAGCGTGAGGAGGGGTGGTGCGGGAGTCGTGGTGTCACACGTCGGCGGGGACGACTCGGACGACGTCGGGCGAGACGACGTCGGCGACGGTCACCAGCGCACCGGAGGCGACGTCGACGGCGGCGTGCGCCGTCAGCGTGCGCGGTGCACCCGCGTAGACGACGCGGACCACGCCGGGCTTGCCGGGGGCCGCGGCGGTGTCCATGACGCCGGTGACGCCGGCCAGGCTCGTGATGCTGCCTGCGCCGTCGGGCGCGGACTGGCGGCGCAGCGCCGAGGTGAGCAGCGCACCGCCGGCCATGACGGCCAGGCCGACACCCGCGGCGATCAGCACGATCGCCCACAGGGGCAGGCCGGTCATCGACTCCAGCAGGACGCCCGTCCACCCGAAGGCGGCGATGCCGCCGGTGATCGCGAGCACCGACACCGAGCCGTCGCCCGGCAGGTCGATGTCGAAGGCGTCGAAGACCCCGTCGAAGAGAAGAGCGAGCAGTGCGACGGACGTCGCGGCGATGCCGACGACGAGGAACCCGGTGGTCACGCGCCACATCGTGGCAGAACGCGACCGGGGCGAACAGGGGTCAGCGCAGACCGTCCGCGGACTGGCGCCGACGCCCCCCTGTCAGCCGCGCGTGAGCACCGCCACGGCCTCCACGTGGTGCGTCATCGGGAACAGGTCGAACGCCCGCAGCTCCCCCAGCGTGTAGCCCTTCCCGCCGAAGTAGCCGACGTCGCGGGCCAGCGCGGCGGGGTCGCACGCGACGTAGACGACGCGCTCCGGGCCTCGCGCGACGATGGCGTCGACGACGGTGCGCCCGGCACCGGCGCGCGGCGGGTCGAGGACGACGACGTCGGCGCCGCCGACACCCGCACCCCCGGCGTCGCCCTCGGTGAGCACGCGGTCCACGGCCCCCAGGTGCAGGTCGACCTGCGGCAGGTGGTGGGCGTTGCGCCGGGCGTCCTTGACCGCGCGGGCGTCACCCTCGACGGCGACGACGCGTCCCGTCTCCCCGACCGCCGCGGCGAGCGGGAGGGTGAACAGGCCGGCTCCCGAGTACAGGTCGAGCACCGTGGCGCCCTCGACGTCGCCCAGGGCGTCGAGCACCGCCCCGCTCAGCACCGCGGGCGCCTCCCGGTGGTTCTGCCAGAACCCGTCGGCGGCGACGCGGTAGCGGAACGTGACGGGCACGACGCCGTCCGCGCGCAGCGGCGTGACCGACTCGGCGACGGCCCGGCGGGCGTTGGGGCGGCGGTCGGCGCGCCCCGAGCGCCACAGGTCGCCGTCGACGAGCAGCACGGGGTCCGCCCCGGCCGCGGGGGCCACGAGCTCGAGGCGCGCCCCCGGTCGCCAGCGGCGGGTGTACACGCCCTCGGCGGCTGCGAGCGCCGCGACCTCGGGCGTGGCGAGCGGCATCGCGTCGAGCGCGACGACGTCGGGCGAGCGGAACCGGCGCATGCCCGCCCGGCCCTCTCCGTCGGCGACGAGGTCGACGCGGGTCCGGTAGGCCAGGCCGCCGCGCTCGTCCTCGCCGGGTGCGGCCTCGACGACGACGTCGCGGTCGATCCCGGCGAGGTGCTGGAGCTGTTCGCGCACGACAGCGGCCTTCCAGCGGCGCTGCCCGTCGAGCGAGACGAACGCGAGCTCGCCCCCGCCGACGCCGCCGGGTCCGGCCTGGGGCCAGGCGGACGGGACGCGGTCGGGGGACGGGTCGGACAGCACCTCGACGGCGTCGGCGCGCCAGAACCGGGGACCGCCCTCGGTCACGACGGCGCGGACGCGCTCCCCGGGCAGGGCGTGCCGGACGAAGACGACGCGGCCCTCGTGGCGCGCGACGGCGTGCCCGCCGTGCGCGACCGTGCCGACGACGAGGTCGAGCTCCCGGCCGACCTCGGGGTCGACGGGGCGCTGGCGCGGGTGGCGGTCGGCGGGGCGGGAGCCGGGACGGCGGGTGGATGGCACGCCCCTATCCTCGCAGCACCGTTGCGTCCGGTGGTGTGCCCCCGCGACGTGACGCCGCTCAGAAGCGCTGGAGGCGGCCCTGGACGTAGGTGGCGTCCTCGATGCCGGTCTGCCCCTCGGTCGACGCGAGCTGCCAGGGCACCGAGGCGACGACGACCCCGGGCGTGAAGAGCAGCCGGCCCTTGAGGCGCAGCGCCGACTGGTTGTGCAGGAGCTGCTCCCACCAGTGCCCGACGACGTACTCGGGGATGTAGACGACGACGAGGTCGCGCGGCGACTCGCGGCGGATCGAGCGCACGTACGTCAGGATCGGCCTGCTGATCTCGCGGAACGGCGAGTCGAGCACGCGGAGCGGGACGGGCAGGTCGAGCGCCTCCCACTGCTTGGTCAGGTCGGCGACCTCATCGGCGTCGACGCCCACGGTGACGGCCTCGAGCAGCGACGGTCGCGAGGCCCGCGCGTACGCGATCGCCCGCATGGTGGGCTTGTGGATCCGGGAGACGAGCACGATGGCGTGCACGCGGGAGGGCAGCGCCCGGGCGGCGGCGACGTCGTCGAGCGAGAGCTCGTCCCGCACCCGGCCGTAGTGGCGGTGGATGGCGAGCATGACGGCGTACAGGGCGGCCATGGCGATGATCGCGATGTAGGCGCCGTGCGTGAACTTGGTGACCAGCACGACGATCAGGACGAAGCCCGTGCACAGGAACCCGACGACGTTGATGGCCCGCGAGCGCAGCATCCTCGAGCGGGCGGCGTGGTCGGCCGAGCGCTGGAGCTCGCGGGTCCAGTGCCGGATCATGCCGAGCTGCGAGAGCGTGAACGAGACGAACACGCCCACGATGTAGAGCTGGATCAGGCGGGTGACCTGCGCGTCGAACGCGATGATCAGCACGATGGCGGAGACGGCGAGCGTGACGATGCCGTTGGAGAACGCCAGGCGGTCGCCGCGCGTGTGGAGCTGGCGGGGCAGGTACCCGTCCTTCGCGAGGATCGAGCCGAGCACGGGGAACCCGTTGAACGCGGTGTTGGCGGCGAGCACGAGGATGATGCCGGTCACGGCGGAGACGGCGTAGAAGGCGACGGGGAACCCGTCGAACACGGCCGCGGCGAGCTGCCCGATGGTGGGGTGCTGCGCGTACGACGCGGGCACGGGGCCGCCGTCGAGCGTGAGCTGGGTGGCAGGGTCCTCGACGTACTTGACGCCGGTGGCTTGCGCGAGCAGCAGGATCGAGACGACGAACACCCCGGAGATCGCGCCGAGCATCGCGAGCGTCGTCGCCGCGTTGCGCGACTTGGGCTTCTTGAACGCGGGCACCCCGTTGGAGATGGCCTCGACACCCGTCAGCGCCGCACACCCGGATGCGAACGCCCGCGCGAACAGGAACGCGCC
>CBINDH010000097.1:0-8663 GCA_966249365.1 uncultured Xylanimonas sp.
TTGTTGATGGGGTTGCCGTCGATGTGATCGAGCACGAACACGAGCGGTTCGCCCCGCCAGTTCGCCGCCCCGTCACAGATCGCGCACCGCTCCCCCTGCGCTTCCTGGAGGTAGAGGCGGACGTAGTGGTACGGCGTGCTGGCGAGGACCGCCTGGCCCGTGCGAAGCCACGCTTCCGTCTTCTGGCGGCGCTCCAGTGCTCGCTGGCACTCGTGGCCGCAGAAGACTCGTTGACGTGATCTCGTCAGTGGCGCCCCGCACGCCTGGCATGTCCGCATGACTCGAACGCTAGTTCGATGCGACTTTGCCTTGTCAAGCCCGACGGCACAGAAACGGCCCCCAAGCTGGACCAGCCAGTTCGGGGGCCGCTGGAGCCGCCTACGGGACTCGAACCCGTGACGCAATGCTTACAAGGCAAACGCTCTACCAACTGAGCTAAGGCGGCGTGCCCGTGATCCGCCGGACAGCGCCGCGGGCGGGGATCAGAATACCGATCCCCGCCCGCGCAGTCGTCCTCGACGTCAGCAGGTCACTTCGTCGCGTCCGCGACCGCCTGCTCGAGGGTCCCCGCGACGGTCCAGTTGCCGTCCCAGCGCTTGCCGTCGAGCGTGATCGTGGGAGTGCCGAACCCGCCGGACTGCGGGTTCGCCAGCTCGGTGTTGGCGATCGCCGCGGCGGTGGCCGAGGCGACCCACTGGCCGAACGTCCGGCGCGCCTCGCCGTCCGCGATCCCTGCGGCCACGTCGTCGGGAACGTCGGCCTGCCGGGCGAGGTCGGCGAGCTCGGCGTTGGTGTGGCCCGGGGTGTTCTCCTCCGGCTCGTTGGCGAAGAGCACCTCGTGGAAGGCCAGGAGCTGCGCGGGCGCACGGTCGGCGACCCAGGCCAGAGCCGAGGCGGCACGGGTCGAGTACGCCTTGCCCTGCGAGAACCGGTCGAGGATCGAGACCGGGTACAGCACGACGTTCGCGGTGCCGTCGGCGAGGAACCCCTCGATCGCCGGCGCGTTCACGGACTCGAACTGACCGCAGATCGGGCACATGTAGTCGAAGTAGATGCCGACCGTCGGCACGGACTCGTCGATCGTGCCGCCGGCGACGCCGCCGGCCCCGACGACGATGCCGCCGTCGTCGAGCGCCGTCGCCGGCACGTCGACGACCTCGGCCAGCGGCAGGTTCTCGTCGACCTTCTCGGCCGCGTTGTTCGCACTGTCACGGACGAAGAGCCAGATGACGATCCCGATGAGGGCGGCGAGCACGACACCGAGCACGCTCATCGTGATGAGGCGCGCCCGCTTGTCGGCGGCCTCCTGCTTCTTCTTGATCTCCAGTGCCTGTGCACGCGCCGCCTCACGGCGCTGCGCCTTCGTCGGGTTCTGGCTGTTCGACATCGCGATCCCTCTGCTCATGCAGTGACCGCCCGGTGTGACGGCACCGGGCGCCAGCGTAGCCGCGCTACCTGGGCCTTGGCAGCACTCAGAACGACGGTGGCCCGTCGAGCGGCCACCAGTGGATCTCGATGGGCGTCTCGAGCAGCGGACGGGCCAGCAGCCACGCGGCGATGAGGCACACGGCGATGAGCACGGCGGCGCCGATCGTGCCGGGTGCGAACGTGTTGAGCAGCACGCGCGCACCCCGGCGGCCTGTCGCCCCGGCAGGTCCGAACCACGCCACGAGCACGACGAGGAGCGTCGCGACGGCGAGCACCCCGCAGAACACGATCGTCTCGTTCATCCCGCCGACGGACCGGGCCTCGATGTCCTCGCGCGGCACGAGGATCAGGCGCCCCGCGTCGAAGAGCCAGAAGCCGCCGACGATGGTGAGCACTCCCACACACCCCGCGACGAGCAGCTGCGGGATCGAGCCGAGCGCCCCCGTGATCGCGTGCCACGGGAACGAGACGGCGGCCACCGCCCCGTCGGACCGGCGTCGGGCGCCGTACCGCTCGCGGCGGTCGCGCAGCGCCTGCGACGCGACGCCGGCGATGCGGCTGACGATGATGAGCGCGGCCAGCACGCCGCACGCCACGACGGGCCTGGTGGCGCCGAGCGCGACGAGCGGCGCGGCGAAGGCCAGCACCGTCCCGGTGCGCCGGCGGATCGAGGGCGCGACGTACGGCTCGGGCGGCAGCGGCTCCTCGGGCTCGTCGTCGTCGGGCGCGGCGTCGGCGAGCGCGTCGAACGACTGGTAGCGCACCTCGCCCACGGGGATGGGGCCGGTGACGACCGGGACGGCGCCCGTGACCAGGGGCACCACGCGCGTGTGCCCGTCGTTGGCGGGCTGCGCGGTGGGGACGACCTCGGTCGGCGCGCCCACCACGGGGGTCGCGCCTGTCAGTGCGTCGGCACGCTCCGCGGCCACGCCGTCGGCGCCGTGGACGGTCCCGCCCTCGGGGTGGACGGCGATGCGCTGCGTCGCCTCGTCGGCACCGGCCAGCGGTTCCCCCGTCTGGTGCGCGGCGAACGCCGCGTCGTCGGAGTCGCGGCGCAGCGCACGCGCCACCTGGGTGGGGCCCCAGCGCACGTCGGGGTCGGCCTGCAGGGCACCCGCGAGCGCCCGCGCCGTGCGTGCGGGCAGCCCGACGAGGTCGGCGCGTCCTTCGCGGGAGCGTCGCAGGACGAGGTCGGTGGGGCGGACGCCGAAGGGTGAGCGGCCGGTCGCGGCGAAGGCGAGCAGGGCGGTCCAGCTCCACCAGTCGGACTCGGGGGTGGGCGTGGCGCCGTCGAGGAGCTCGGGGGCGAGGTAGCCGGGGGTGCCGATGACGAAGCCGGGCGCGGTGAGGGTGGCGTCGGGGTCGGTGGACGCGGTGGCGATGCCGAAGTCGATGATCACGGGTCCGTGGGGGGTGATCATCACGTTGGAGGGCTTGAGGTCGCGGTGGACGACGCCGGCGAGGTGGACGGCTTCGAGGGCGGCGGCGAGCTGGTCGGCGAGCTCGTAGAGGTCGATGGGGTCGAGCGGGCCGCCGTCGTCGATCTCGGCCTCGAGGGTGCGGCCTTCGACGAGCTCGGTGACGACGAACGCGCCTTCGCCGTCGAGCTCGGCGTCGAGGACGCGGGCGACGGCGGGGTGGCGGAGCTTCTGCAGGGCGGTGACCTCGCGGCGGAGCCGTTCGCGGGCGACGGGGTCGCGGTCGAGGTGTGCGTGCAGCACCTTAAGGGCGACGGCGGTGCCCCCGCCGTCGACGGCCTTGTACACGGCCCCCATGGCTCCTCGGCCGAGCAGGGACCGGATGGTGTAGCCACCGATCTCGGTCCCCGCTGCGAGCAGCCCGGGGGCGTCAGCCGTGCTCACGGCACCCGCTCCTTCGACGTCGACGTCGCCCATGGCGAAACCGTAGTTGCTGGTCGGACCCTCCGCGCGCGAACCCGGTATGTGTTTTGCCCGAGGGGACACCCAGCGCCGCCCGGCGAGCCCGTCGGCCACCCGGGTAGGTTGGAATCGTCAAGCGATCGGAAGGTTTCACAATTGCCCGGCAAAGTACAGGACGACCGGTATGACCTCGTCGTCGTCGCGAACCGTCTGCCCGTGGACTTCTCGGTCCGCCCTGGTGGAGGCGTGGACTGGCAGCGGTCTCCCGGGGGTCTGGTCACGGCGCTCGAGCCGGTGATGCAGGCGGCCGAGGGCGCCTGGGTCGGCTGGTCGGGTGCGCCCGACCTGGCGGCGGACCCGTTCGACGCGGACGGCATGCGTCTGGTGCCGGTGACGTTGAGCGCGAACGAGATCGAGCGCTACTACGAGGGTTTCTCGAACGACACGCTGTGGCCGCTGTACCACGACGTCGTCTCGACGCCGACGTACCACCGGCAGTGGTGGGACGCGTACCGGCGGGTCAACCAGCGGTTCGCGGAGGCGGCGGCCGGCCAGGCCGCGCAGGGCGCGGTCGTGTGGGTGCACGACTACCAGCTCCAGCTCGTGCCGCGCATGCTGCGCGACCTGCGCCCGGACCTGCGGATCGGGTTCTTCGACCACATCCCGTTCCCGCCGGTGGAGCTGTTCCAGCAGCTTCCGTGGCGGCGGCAGATCGTCGAGGGTCTGCTGGGGGCGGACCTGGTCGGCTTCCAGCGCGGCGGCGACGCGTCGAACTTCGTGCGGGCTGTCCGCCGTCTGACGGACCACACGACGCGCGGTCCGATCATCACGGTCGACGCGGACCGCACGCGGCTTGGCCGGCACGTGCGCGCGGCGGCGTTCCCGATCTCGATCGACTCGACGAGGTTCGACGCCCTGGCCCGCACGCCGGAGGTCCAGGCGCGCGCCAAGGAGATCCGCACCGAGCTCGGCGACCCCGACATCATCATGCTCGGCGTCGACCGGCTCGACTACACCAAGGGCATCCGGCACCGCATCAAGGCGTACGGCGAGCTGCTCGACGACGGCCGCATCGACGCCGCGCGCACGACGCTGGTGCAGGTGGCGAGCCCGTCGCGCGAGAACGTCGACGCGTACCAGGAGCTGCGCGAGAACGTCGAGATCCTCGTGGGCCGCATCAACGGCGAGTTCGGCGAGCTGGGCCACTCGGCGATCCACTACCTGCACCACTCGTACCCGCCGGACGAGATGGCGGCGCTCTACCTCGCGGCCGACGTCATGCTCGTGACCTCGCTGCGCGACGGCATGAACCTCGTCGCCAAGGAGTACATCGCCGCGCGGTCCGACGAGCGGGGCGTGCTGGTCCTGTCCGAGTTCACGGGTGCGGCCGACGAGCTCGGCGCCGGGCCGGTGCTGGTCAACCCGCACGACATCGAGGGCCTCAAGGACGCGATCGTCCAGGCGGCCCGCATGACCGAGCGCGAACAGTCGCGTCGCATGCGCCGGCTGCGCCGCAAGGTGATGTCGGACGACGTCGCGAAGTGGTCGCAGAGCTTCCTCGGCGTGCTGCAGGCGATGCCGCGCCGCACCCTGCCCGCGATCCTCGCGCCGGCCCGCCCGCGCGACACCGACGACGACCTGCCGGTCGTGGCCACCAGCCCCGAGGCGCTGGGCCACGCCCTGGGCGCGCTCGCCGCGGCCGACGACGCCACCGTGCTCGTGGGCCTCGACTTCGACGGGACCCTCGCCCCGCTGGTCGACGACCCGCACGCGTCCGCGATGACGCCGCGGGCGCGCGCGGCCGTCGACCGCCTCGCCGCCATGCCCGACGACGCGCGCGTCCGCGTCGCGCTCGTCTCCGGACGTGACCTCGCCGACCTGTACGACCGGTCGCACCCGCCCGCGGGCACCTTCCTGATCGGCAGCCACGGCGCCGAGACGGGTCACGTGCTGCCCGACGGGACGGTCGCCACCGTGCCCCTCGACCTGACTGCCGAGCAGGCCCAGACCCTGCAGGCCGTGGTCACCGGGCTCGAGGAGGCCGCCGCCGAGGCTCCCGGCGCGTGGGTGCAGCGCAAGCCCTCCGCGGCCGTGCTCCATACCCGGCAGTGCCCGCCCGGCACCGCGGACGCCGCCGTCGTCCGTGCGGACGCGCTCTCCCGCCGCCTCGACCTGCCCGCGATGCACGGCAAGGACGTCGTCGAGATCGCCGTCGTCCCCACGGACAAGGGGTCGGCGCTCGCCCGGCTGCGCGGCACCGTCGACCCGCACCGGCACGTGCACGTGCTGTACGCGGGCGACGACACCACGGACGAGGACGCGTTCGCGTCGCTCGGAGCGGGCGACGTCGCGATCAAGGTCGGCGGGGGCGAGACCGTCGCGCCGCACCGCGTCGCCGACGCCGACGCGCTCGCCGCGGCGCTCGAGACACTGGCCGACGCGGTCGCGCGGCGTGGCGGCGACACCCCGGGCGGCGCATGACGACCGTCACTTTCATCGCACGCCCGGATCGGAGGTACGCTCATCCCGGCCTCCCATCGGGGGACCAGACGCCGCCGTCACCACGTCGACGTCGACAACTGAACGAAGTGTCATCGCAGACATTCCTCTGCAGCGGCACCTTCACGACGGATCGTCCGGCACGTACCTGCCGGTGAAGGGAACCACTCACATGGCTACGGTCACTTTCGACCACGCGACCCGCGTCTACCCGGGCACCGAGCGCCCCGCGGTCGACCAGCTCAACCTCCACATCGAGGACGGCGAGTTCCTCGTCCTCGTCGGCCCGTCGGGCTGTGGCAAGTCGACCTCGCTCCGCATGCTCGCGGGTCTCGAGGACGTCAACGGCGGCCGCATCCTCATCGGTGACCGCGACGTCACCGACGTGCAGCCCAAGGACCGCGACATCGCGATGGTCTTCCAGAACTACGCCCTGTACCCGCACATGTCGGTCGCGGACAACATGGGCTTCGCGCTGAAGATCGCCGGCACCCCCAAGGCCGAGATCCGCCAGCGCGTCGAGGAGGCTGCGAAGATCCTCGACCTGACCGAGTACCTCGACCGCAAGCCGAAGGCCCTCTCGGGTGGTCAGCGTCAGCGTGTCGCCATGGGCCGCGCCATCGTGCGTCAGCCGCAGGTGTTCCTCATGGACGAGCCGCTGTCGAACCTCGACGCCAAGCTCCGCGTCCAGACCCGTACGCAGATCGCGTCGCTGCAGCGCCGCCTCGGCGTCACGACGGTCTACGTCACGCACGACCAGACCGAGGCCCTGACGATGGGTGACCGCATCGCGGTCCTCAAGGCGGGTCTGCTCCAGCAGGTCGGCACGCCGCGCGAGATGTACGACACCCCCGCGAACGTCTTCGTCGCCGGCTTCATCGGCTCCCCCGCCATGAACATCGGCACGTTCGACGTCAAGGACGGCGCCGCCCTCGTCGGCTCCGCCCAGATCCCGCTCGAGCGCGACGTCGTCGCGGCCCTGACGGCCGAGGACAACGGCAAGGTCACCATCGGCTTCCGCCCCGAGTCGCTCGACGTCGTGCCCGCCGGCACCCCCGGCTCGTTCCACGTCGAGACGAACCTCGTCGAGGAGCTCGGCTCCGACGCGTTCCTCTACGGCTCGCTCAAGGGCGACGCGGTGGGCGACCTGTCGGCCGGTGACTCGGACCAGGTCATCGTCCGCATCGACCCGCGCAACGTGCCGATGAAGGGCGAGGTCATCAACGTCGCCATCAAGGCCGGCCAGGCCCACGTCTTCTCGGCTGCGACGGGCAACCGCCTCGGCTGACCTGACACGCCCTGCCCGCGTCGCCCGTCCTCGTGACAGGCGCCCGGGTAAGGTCAGGTGACGCACCGTAAGGTGCCCGAACCACCAAGGACGGGCCCGGCGTTCGCGCCGGGCCCGTTCTTGCGTCCCGACGCAAGAGGAAGCCGTGGAGACCCTTCAGATCACCGCCGCGACGCCCGAGTCGGCGCTCCTGGACCTGCCGTGGCGGGTCCCGCTCGAGGAGTGGCCGCCCGAGGTGCTGGCCGCCCTCCCCCGCGGCATCTCCCGGCACATCGTGCGGTTCGTGCGGGTCGGCAAGCGCGTCCTCGCCGTCAAGGAGACGCGCGACCACTACGCGTTCCGCGAGTACGAGCTGCTGCGCAGGCTCAACAAGCTCGAGGTGCCGTGCGTCCAGCCCGTCGCCGTCGTCACGGGTCGGGTCGACGACGACGGCGAGCCGCTCGAGGCAGCCATCGTCACCGAGCACCTGTCGTTCTCGCTGCCGTACCGCGCCATGTTCGGCCAGGCGCTGCGCCCCGACACCGCGACGCGGCTCATCGACGCCCTCGCCGTCCTGCTGGTGCGCCTGCACCTCATCGGCTTCTACTGGGGCGACGTCTCCCTGTCGAACACCCTGTTCCGCCGCGACGCGGACCGCTTCGCCGCGTACCTCGTCGACGCCGAGACGGGCGACCTGCACCGCGAGCTGACGCCCGGCCAGCGCGCCTACGACCTCGACCTGGCCCGCACCAACATCATCGGCGAGCTGTTCGACCTCGAGGCCGGCGAGCTGCTCGACGAGGAGGTCGACGCGATCGCGATCGGCGACGCCCTCGTCTCGCGGTACGAGGAGCTGTGGACCGCGCTCACCGAGGTCGAGTCCTTCGCGGCCGACGAGCGCTGGCGCGTCGACGCCCGCATCCGTCGCCTCAACGACCTGGGGTTCGACGTCGGCGAGCTCAACATGGTCACCGACTTCGACGGCTCCACCGTCCAGATCCAGCCCAAGGTCGTCGACGCCGGGCACCACTCACGCCGGCTGCTGCGCCTGACCGGCCTCGACGTGCAGGACAACCAGGCCCGCCGCATGCTCAACGACCTCGACGCGTGGCGCGCCCACACCGACCGGCTCAACGACTCCGAGCAGCTCGTCGCGCACGACTGGCTGGTCCACTCGTTCGAGCCGACGATCGCGGCGGTGCCACGCGAGCTGCGCAAGAAGCTCGAGCCCGCGCAGCTCTTCCACGAGATCCTCGACCACCGCTGGTTCCTGTCGCAGCGGGAGAACCGCGACGTCCCGATGCCGGAGGCCGCGGTCTCCTACGTCGACCAGGTCCTGCGGCACCGCCCCGACGAGGCGATCCTCTCCAAGGACGACGACGGCGACCACGACCTCCTCCTGGGCTGACCCAACCCTGCCGGTTGAGCCCCGTCGAAACCGACCCGCTGCCGGTTGAGCCCCGTCGAAACCACACCCTGCCGGTTGAGCCCCGTCGAAACCGACCCGCTGCCGGTTGAGCCCCGTCGAAACCACACCCTGCCGGTTGAGCCCCGTCGAAACCGACCCGCTGCCGGTTGAGCCCCGTCGA
>CBINDH010000098.1:0-8610 GCA_966249365.1 uncultured Xylanimonas sp.
TCGCCGCGACCAGCGACACGAGCGGTGCGGCGAGCACGATGAGGGGCGAGACCGACAGGTCCACGTCGAACTGCCACGCACCGGCGACGGCGCCGAGCACGGAGCCGGGCAGTGCGATGACCATCCAGACGGTCAGGTCGGCCGCGAGGTAGACCCAGCGCGGGACGGGCAGCGTGCGCATCCAGGCGAGCGACCCCTCCGTCTTCGCCTGCCCGACCCCCTGGGGCGTCATCACGAGGCCGACCATGATGAGCGTGACGGTCGGGGCGCCCGTGGCGAGGTAGGCGGCCGCCACGGGTTCCGGGGTGCCGATGAGCAGGCTGTAGCCGAACACGGTGGTGACCGCGAGCAGCGTCTGCACGATGACGAGGAACGGCAGCATCTCGGACCCGCGGCGCAGGTTCCACTGGATGAGCAGGCCGAGCTGCCTCGCGATCGCGCGCGGCGTCGTGCCGGCGACGCGGGCGGGGTCCAGGGTCATGGCGATCATGCCGCCTCCTCGCGGGCGTGGTCGGGCACCGCGTACCCGACGAGGTGGATGTAGACGTCCTCGAGCGTGTCGCCGGGGTGCGCGGCGACGAGGCCGGCGGGGGTGCCCTGGGTGACGACACGTCCCTTGTCGAGCAGCACCACCTGGTCGACGACGTGCTCGGCCTCGTGCACGTTGTGCGTCACGAGCAGCACGGCCGCCCCGTGGTCGGCGACGCGGCGGATCTCCTGCCACAGCAGCCGGCGCCGGACGGGGTCGACGTCGTTGGTCGGCTCGTCGAGCACCACGAGGCGGCCTGGGGCGACGGCGGCCATGGCGAACGCGGTCAGGCGCGCGACGCCGCCGGAGATCTTCTCGGAGGCCTTGTCGGCCCACGGTGTCAGGTCGAGGGCGTCGAGCAGCGCGTCGGCGCGACACCGGGCGTCCGGTCTGCGCAGCCCGCGGATGCGGCCGACGAGCTCGACGGCCTTGCGCGGGGTCAGTCCCGTGATGGGCACGTTGGCCTGCGCCTGCACCGAGGTCAGGGCGCGGGCGAGCGCGGGCTTCGCGACGGCGTCGACGCCGTCGAGCAGGACGCTGCCGGCGTCGGGGAGGGTGAGGCCGACGACCTGGTTGACCAGCGTTGACTTGCCGGCGCCGTTGTGGCCGAGGAGGCAGACGACCTCGCCGGTCCGGACGGTGAGGTCGACGGAGTCGTTGGCCTGGACGGCAGCGGCGCCGGTCCCGAACCGCTTGCTCAGCCCTGTCACGACGAGGGCGTCGGTGGTCATGCTCTCTCCTTGGTCGAAGGGATACCGTACGGTACGAACCAATCAGTACGCCTCGCAGGGTACACGCCAGACCGTGTGGTTTATACCGCTTGGTTTTCTCGACTGGTGTGCGGTGATACCGATCGGGATGTACTCTGGTGCCATGACCGACACCGAGGAGCTGCGCGCCGCGTCCCGTGCGCTCAAGGACGCCATCACCGGCCTCAGCAAGGCGCTCGGCCAGGGGCTCGCCGACGTCGGCGCCGACGTCGGGCGGGAGATCGCCACCGAGCTCAACGCGGCGACGGAGGAGCTCTCGCGCGAGATCGCCGGCGCCACCGCCGGTGCCCGGGAGCGCAAGGCGGCCCGGACCGCGAAGGCAGAGCAGACCCGTACCGACCTGCTCGTGGCGGCGGCGAAGGTGTTCGCCGAGCACGGCTACGAGGCGGCCTCGGTCGCCGACCTCGCGAAGGCCGCCGGCTATACCAAGGGGGCGCTGTACGCGCACTTCGCCTCGAAGGAGGACCTCTTCTTCACGCTCATCGACGCGGCGAACGCCCAGTCCGAGGCGGGCGTCGACGACCCGACCGTCCCGTTCGAGCACCCCATCGTCAAGGACCGGCTCACCGACACGCTGCTGTCGCTCGAGGCGTACCTCTACGGCCTCCGTCATCCTCAGACCCGCGAGCGGTTCGGTCAAGTGGTCCACAAGCAGCTCGACAACCTGGGTCGCCGGGTCCGCTACACGCGCACCGGGTCGGTCGGCGAGCCGACGCGCGACGACCTCGAGACCGCGATGGGCCTGGCCATGCTCTGGACGATGGGCGGCATCATGGACAAGCTCCTGGAGCCCGAGTGGGACGTCGCCGGGGCGTTCGACCGCCTGGCCGACCGCCTGACGGGTGGCGCCCCGAAGCCGTAGCCGCGTCTCAGTCGGCGGTCGACGCCGGAGCGGCGACGAACTCCCAGTGCCACGGCTCGGGCTTCGAACCGTCCTGGCGCGCCCAGGCCGGCAGGTCCCACCCGAACTTCGGTGCGTTCTCGCGCATCCACCGGTGCGTCTCGGTGCCGAAGCGGTTGATGCCGGAGCCGAGGTCGACGGCGACGCCCCAGCCGTGGTTCGAGGTGCCGGGGGTGGCGGCGAGGTGCCCCCGCGTGCGGCGGGCGGCGACCTGGCCGGCGAACGACCGGTACGAGTCGGTCACGGCGATGTCGTGCCCGAACCGCGCCCGGAAGGCGACGTTCAGCCGCTCGAGCTGCGCGGCGGCGTCCGGGCGCAGGCGCTGGCCCGACGCCCAGGACAGGCTCGTCAGCGCGCCGGCCGGCAGGCGGCCGTTCGAGGGCCCGCGCGTCACGTCGGCCAGGGCGGTGCGGCGCTCGGCGTCGGCGACGCCGAGGGCCTCCTGCTCGGCGAGGACGTCGGCCGGGGTCAGGGCGGCGGGCGCGACCTCGACGACCGCGGGGGAGGCGGAGTCCAGGACCGCCCCCAGGTCGGCGGCCATGCGCTCCAGCGCGTACGACACGACCTCGGGGTCCGCGCCGGCATCGCCGGGCGCGACGCCCAGGCTCTCGGCCGCGGCGCCGATGGCGGCGTCCACCGCGGCGCTCAGGTCGGCGTCGTCGGTCGGCTCGGTGTCGAGGCCGACGACGGCCTCGGAGCGGGCCATGAGCTCGAGGACGACGGCCGACTGCGCGAGCACCTCGTCGCGCTGGGCCGGCGTGACGCGGGCCTCCGTGGCGACGAGCGCGGCGGCGCGGTTGATGGTCTCGCCGGCGAGGTCGCGGGCGGCCAGCGTGGTCTCGGCGACGACCGGGTCGGCGCCGCGGGCCTGAAGCGGCGCCACCTCGCGGTCCCCGGACCGGCTGGCGACCGACCGGTCGCCGAGGACGAGGACTCCTTCGTCGACGCCGTCGGTCATCGAGGCGTCGGCGGTGCTGACGGCGGTGTCGACGGTGACCCCGGTGATCAGGATGGCCGACGTGACGGCGGCGACGGAGCCGCTCTGGACCGTGCGGCGGCGCCACGACCGACGGCGCCGCGCGGCGGCGCGGTCGGCGAGCCGGCGCTCCGCCCGCGTGCCCTGGGTGGCGCGGGCACCGTCGATCGGGGGAGTGCCGACGGCGTCGAGCGGGGTGGGCAGGGTGCTGGCGGGGCGGTGCAGCGAGGCGCGGGTCGGGTACTGCCGGGGCGCGACGGCGGATGGTGCTGGCTCGGTGGACCGGCGATCGGTGTGCGTGCCGAGAGGTGCGCCGGTGACGTCGAGCGGCGACGGCATGGTGCGCGCGGGGCGGTGCACCGAGGCGCGACTCGGGTACTGCGGGGGCATCGGCGGGCCTCGGTACGGCGACAGGGGACCGCACGAGGCTAGGCGGACCCTCCGCGCGGAAGGCTCGCCCCGACGCGCTGTGACGCCTGGGCTGGCGCGCGTGGCGCCCCGGAGGTCTCCGGGGCGCCACGGCGTGGTGCTCAGGCGGTACGCGTCAGGCGGTGCGCGTCAGGCGGTGCGCGTGATGCGGACGCGCCACTCGACCGGGCCCTCGGTGAGGAACTCGGTCTCGATCGGGGCGCGCTGCGAGAGCTGGGCCAGCATCGGCAGCGGGGCGTGGGGCGCGACGATGATCAGCGACCCGCCGGGGCGGATCTGCTCGAACGCCCCGAAGACGGCGCCGTGACGCACGGCGTGGGGGATGTCGCGGACGTCGAGGACGGGCATGTCCTCGTCGTGTCCGCCGCAGCCGCAGGAGCCGCCCGACGGGGCGGTGCCGACGGCGTCGGCCGGGGCGGAACTGAGGATCTCGACGGGCTCGCTCACTGGGTGCTCCTTCGTGTCACGGCGGGGTACGACCCCGATTTAGGAGGATGCTACTCCTTCTAAATCGGGGTCGTGACCACGGCCGTCAGACGAGCACCGCCCGGATCTCCGAGAACCCGCCCGCGGGATAGGGCGCACGCACCGGCGCCGCCTGCGGGTCAGGGCCGATGTGCGACGTCGCCGCGAGCAGCTCCTCGGTGATGACCTGCAGCTCGAGGCGCGCGAGCGGGGCACCGGGGCAGTCGTGGATGCCCGCCCCGTACACGAGGTTGTCGCCCTCGGGCCGGTCGAGGCGGAAATCGTCGGGGTCGCCGAACACGCGCTCGTCACGGTTGGCGGACGCCCACAGGATCGTGAGCTTGTCCCCGGGCTCGAACTGCCGCCCGGCCAGCTCGGTGGGCTGGGCCACGACGCGACGGTTGGAGATCAGCGGCGGCTCGATGCGCAGCATCTCGTCGGTCGCCGCCCGGATGACCGACGGGTCCTCGCGGAGCCGGGCCTGGACCTCGGGCCGGCGGGCCAGCATGTCGACGATGATCCCGACCGACGCCGCGATCGTGCCGAGCTCGCCCACGGTCCAGTTGCGCAGGATCGACACGAGCTCGCCGTCGGTCAGAGGGCGGCCGTCGACCGTCTCCGAGAGCAGCTGCATGGTCAGGTCGTGCGGCATCTCGGCGCCGGCGGCCGCCAGGGCGCGGCGCTCGGCCAGCAGCCCCGTGATGTACCCGTCGAACTGCTCGGCGACGGCCCCGATCGCCTCGCGGTCGCCCGACAGGGTCGCCGCGCGCGAGTCGGAGTTCCACCGGCGCAGCGGCTCGTGCAGGTGCGCCGGCCACCCGAGGTAGCCCGCCTGTGCCTCCATCGCGAACGGCTCGCCCAGGGTCGACATGATCTCGACGGACTCGCCGCGGGGGAGGGCCGCGACGAGAGCGCGTGCGATGGCCCGGCACGTCGGCTCGAAGGCGTCGACGACGTCGTCGGTGTAGTACTTGTCGACGATCGCGCGGAACACGGTGTGCTCGGGCGGGTCCATGCCGTTGGGCACGGCGACGTGCGCGGAGACGTAGTTCGAGAAGGTCTCGTGCTCCGCGAGCACACGGGAGACGTCCTCGTGGCGCAGCACGGACCAGCCCAGGTAGTCGCTGTGCGCGACGGGGCACCGCCCGCGCAGGGCGTCGTAGGCGGCGATCTGGTTGTCGAGCACCTCAGGGGACCGGGGGTCCCAGGTGGTGTCGTCCTCGGTGAGTGGCATGACCTCAGAGTGCACCGTGGGGGGCGTCCTTGGAAAACACGCGCAGGACGCACAGCTCGGGCTCGACGAACGGACGCAACGCCACGCTCGTGGTCGCGCCCTGCGCGGTGCGCTCGGTCAGCCGCTCGGCCAGGCCCAGGTGGACCTGGCACACGACCTGCGGGTGCGACCTGGCCGCGGCGCGGAACGGGCACGACCGCAGGAGCAGGGCGTCGCCGTCCGGCTCGGGGCCGAACCCCAGGCGCGCGAACACCTGGGCGACGGCGGGCTGAGGCTCGGCCGTGGGGGCGGGCAGGCGGTCGGCCCAGCGGCGTCCCGCGGCACGGGCCGCGTCGGTGCGGGCGTCGTCGTCGGGTGCGGCGAGCGCCTCGGCGAGCGCCTCGATCATGTCGTCGCGCGCGGCGTCGAGGTCGGGGCCGTCGAGCCCGGCCCCGACGAGCCGGAAGTGCACGCCCGGACGGCCGCGGCGCGCGCTGCGCCGGATCTCGCGGCCCACGAGCCCGGCGCGCTCGAGCTGCTCGAGGTGGAACCGCACGGTCGTGACGTGCAGGTCGAGCTCGGCGGCGAGCTGCTGCGCGGTGGGGGCGTCGGCGGACGCGCGGAGCACGCCGAGCACCCGCTGTCGCACCGGCGAGGCGAGCACGGCGTGGACGCTGGGGTCCTGCGTGGCCTCCGTCATAGTTTAGAAACTACCATCTTCCGCTATATTCGGTGGCGCTCCTGCTCGACGGAAGGAAGTCTATGGGTGCGCTGCGCCGCCAGGGCGTACCTCGAGGTCGGCTCGGCCTCCTCCTTCTCGCCATGGTGGCGGTGCTGTCGGGGCTCGACGCCGCGCTGCTGCGCCTCGGCGTCGCCGCCCCCGTGACGTCGGACTCCCTCGCGCAGGCCCACGGCCCGCTCATGGTGTTCGGCTTCCTGGGCACCGCGATCACGCTCGAGCGCGCCGTCGCGCTCAGCAGCGGGGGCACCGGGTTCCTGGACGCCCGGTGGGGGTACGCCGCACCGCTCGGCGCGGGCCTCGGCGGGGTCCTCCTCGTGCTGGGAACCACGCCGCTGCCCCTGCCCGCCGGACGCGCGCTGCCCGGCGGCGCGTGGGTCGCCTCGATGGGCGTCCTCGCCGCGATCTACGTGGCCGTCTGGCGCCGCCAGCAGTCGTACGCCGTCCTCATCCAGCTCCTCGGGGCGCTCGCCGGCCTCGGTGGCGCCGCGCTCTGGGCCCGCGGGTTCGAGGTCGCGCAGATCGTGCCCTGGTGGGGCGGGTTCCTCGTCCTGACGATCATGGGCGAACGGCTCGAGCTCGCCCGCGTCGCGTTCGTCACCGGCAGCACCGAGACGCGCGTCCTCGCCGAGTCGTGCCTGGTCCTCGTCTCGCTCGTCGCCACGCTCCTGTCCCCGGCGTGGGGCTACCCGCTGCTCGGGCTCGCGCTCGGCGCCCTCGTCGTCGACGTCGCCGTGCACGACGTCGCCCGCCGCACCATCCGCTCGACCGGGCTGGTGCGGTACATCGCCGCGTGCATGCTCACCGCGTACGTGTGGGCGCTCGTCCCCGCCCTCGTGTGGGTGGTCCGCGGCCCCGTCCCCTCCGGCTTCGCCTACGACGTCACCGTGCACGCCCTGACCATCGGGTTCGTGATGTCGATGATCCTCGCGCACGCGCCCGTCATCGTGCCCGCCGTCGTGCGGCGCCCGCTGCCCTACCACCCCGTGCTCTGGGCGGTGTGGGCGCTGCTGCAGGCAGGCCTGCTCGTCCGCGTCGTCTCCGCCGCCCGCGAGGCGACCGGCGGCTGGCAGACGGGCGGCACGATGTCCGTCGTCGCCCTGCTCGCGTTCTTCGCCACGACCGTGACCCTCGTGGTCACCGCCCGCGAGGCGGAGGCCCGGCGATGAGCACCCGCCCGACCGGCGCCCGGCGCAGGCCCCGCACCGACCGCATGACCACCGTGTGGCTCGTCGCCGCCGTGGCCGTCGCGGCGCTCGCGGTCCTCGCCCGCGACGTCGTCCCGCAGGCGCTGTGGACCACCGTGCACGTCGTCACGCTCGGCGTGCTGACCAACGGCATCCTCAACTGGTCCTGGTACTGCGCCAAGGCGTTGCGGCACCTGCGGCCCGACGACGTGCGGGCGGGCCGCGACGCCGTGCGCCGGTCGGTCGCGTTCAACATCTCCCTGGTCGGCCTGGTCGCCTGCATGTGGACCGCGACCGTGTGGGGCACCGTCGTCTTCGCCGGGGCGATCGGCGCGGTCATGGGCTGGCACGGCTTCGCGATGCTGCGGGCCGCGCGCGGCCGGTTCGCGTCCCGGTTCGCCGTCGTGGTGCGGTTCTACGTCGTCGCGTCGGCGTTCCTCGTGCTCGGGTGCGTGCTCGCAGGGTTCCTCACCGTCGCCATGTTCGACGCCGGTGCGCCGGCCTGGCTGCTCGACGCGCGAGACGACCTCACCGTCGCGCACTCGGTCGTCAACGTGGGCGGCTGGGTCGGGCTGTCCATCTCGGGCACGATCGTCACGCTCGGGCCGACCATGCTGCGCACCAAGCTCGACCAGGACGCCGTCGCCCGCTCGCTGCGCGCCCTGCCCGTGCTCGCCGGCGGCATCCTCGTCGCGGGCGTCGCGGCGAGCCTCGGCTGGCTGCCCGGCGTCGGGATCGGCCTGCTCGCGTTCGCGGCCGGGATCGCCGACGGCGTCGCCGTCCCGCTGGTGCGCGCCGCGTGGAAGGCCGGGGTGCGGGGCTACGCACCTCTGACGATGGCGTCCGGGCTCGCCTGGACCGTGCTGTGCCTGACCGCCGTCGCGGTCAACACCTTCACGGCCGACGGCGGCGCCGCGCTGCGTGACGCCGACCTGCCCTGGATCGCGCTGCTCGGCGCCGGGGGAGTCGGCCAGGTGTTCATCGGCGCGCTCACCTACCTCATGCCCGTCGTCGTCGGCGGCGGGCCCGACGTCATGCGGCGCGGCATGGCCGTGCTCGAGACCGCCGCGCCCGTGCGTGTCGCGGCCCGCAACGTGGCCGTCGCCCTCCTCGCGGTCACCACCGTCGGCGGCAGCGAGGTCCGGCCGCTGCTGTGGGGGCTCGTCGTCGTGTGCTTCTTCGTCGACGTCGTGTTCTTCGCCAGGTCCGGTGCCACGCAGGGGCGGGCGAAGCGCGAGCGGCTGGCTGCGCTCGGTCCCGAGCCGGCCGGACCGACCGCGTCCGGGCTGATGCCCACGCTCGCACCAACCGCTCCGGAGAACCGCCGTGACTGACCCTCGTCCCACCGGCCCCCGGCCGCTGCCCGGCCAGGAAGGCACCCCCGTGTCACGGGCGGGCGCC
>CBINDH010000099.1:0-8564 GCA_966249365.1 uncultured Xylanimonas sp.
CGGACCGTGCATCCGAGATCGGAACGTGCGCGTCGATGCGCGTTCCGATCTCAGATGCACGAACCGATCACCGCACGAGCCGGTCAGGAGCGCCGCGGCGGCATCGTCGCGAGCGCCCGCCAGCCGAGCATGGTGACGCCCAGGAACCCGGTCGCCACGGCGATGAAGGGCCACGCGAACCCGGCTCCCTCGACGAGCAGGCTGCGCAGCACGACGCCGACGGCGACCGTGACGGCCCAGACGACGACGCCCGTGGGCCAGACGCGCGCGGGTGCGCGCCACGCGCGGGCGACGCCCCAGGCCACGGCGAGCGCCGCGAGGAAGCTCGCACCGAGCGCGACGACGTGGCCGGAGCCGGAGGACGCGGAGTCGTGCGCCGCGTTCCCGAAGAGGAGGAACACGAGCACGACGGCGATGTCGTAGGCGATGGCGCGCCCGGTGGAGACCGTCACGGTCAGACCTCCTCGAAGCCGTCGGGCTGGGCGAGCGTGGTCGGCCCGGCGTACTGCGCGCGGGCTTCGGCGAGCACCTCGGCGGGATCGTTCCACGCGGGAAGATGGGTGAGCACGAGGCGCCGCACCGAGGCCTCGGCGGCGACGCGCCCGGCGCGCGCTCCGGTCAGGTGGATGCCGGGCTCGACGTGGTCGTCGCGGCCCTCGAGGAACGCGGCCTCGGCGAGCAGCAGGTCCGCGTCGCGGGCGAGGTCGACGACCGACGGGCAGTAGTCGGTGTCCCCGGTGTACGCGAGGACGACGGGCTCGCCCGGCCGCACGGACGACGGCCCGTCGATGCGGAGCCCGTACGCCTCGATGGGGTGGAACACGCTGCGCGGCGTGATCGTGAGCGGACCGACCCGCACGGCGTCGCCGTCGGACCAGGTGCGGAACTCGTAGACCTCGTCCATCGTCTCGCCCGGATTCAGCCCGTACATCGCGGTGGTGCGCTCGGCGACGTCGGTCGGGCCGTACACCGGCAGGTGGGACGGCACCCCGGTGCGCACCGTGCCGAGCTCGGGGTGGTACTTCAGGTGCACGTAGAGGCCGGTGAGGTCGGCGCAGTGGTCGGGGTGGAGATGGCTGAGCGCCACCGCGTCGAGCGCGTGCAGAGAGACGTGGCGCTGCAGGAAGCCGAGCCCCCCGTTGCCGAGGTCGACGGCGACGTTCCAGTCCCGCACCTCGACGTCGTCGGGCACGATGCCGGAGGCGACGCCCGCGGCGACGTCGGCGGCGGGCACGTGGACGAGGTAGCTGGAGGCGGGCGAGTCCGGCCTGGGCGCGGAGCCCGCGACCCCGAGCGTGCGCAGGATCATCGGGCGGCCTCCACGAACCGGACCTCCGGCCCGAGGAACCGGCGGGCGACCTGCTCGAACGACGTCGTGTCGCCCGTGGACAGGAACCGGTGCTGCGGCGGCGCGGCGTCGGGCGTGCGCTCGAGCCCCTGCGCGACGAGCGTGCGGTAGACGTCCTTGGCGGTCTCCTCCGCGGAGGAGACGAGCGTGACGTCGGCCCCCATGACGTACGAGATCGCGCCCGCGAGCAGCGGGTAGTGCGTGCAGCCGAGCACGAGGGTGTCGACGCCGGCCTCGCGCACCGGGTCGAGGTAGCGGTGCGCGGCGTCGAGGACCTCGGGCCCGGACGTGATGCCCTTCTCGACGAGCGGCACGAAGTCGGGGCACGCGGCGGTGGTGATCGTCAGGCCGGGCGTGACGTGGAACGCGTCCTCGTACGCGCGCGAGGCGATGGTGGCCTTGGTGCCGATGACGCCGATGCGCCCCGACCGGGAGGCGACGACGGCGCGGCGCGCGGCGGGGCGGATGACCTCGATGACCGGGATCCCGCGCCGCACCTCGTAGCGCTCGCGCGCGTCGGGCAGGGCGACGGCGGTGGCGGAGTTGCAGGCGATGACGAGCGCCTTGACGCCCTGGTCGACGAGGTCGTCCATCACGGCGAGCGCCATCGCGCGGACGGCCGCGAGGGGCTTGGGCCCGTACGGCGAGTTCGCGGTGTCGCCGATGTAGAGCACCTGCTCGTTCGGGAGCTGATCGAGGATCGCCCGGGCCACGGTGAGGCCGCCGACACCGCTGTCGAACACGCCGATCGGTGCATCGTTCACGCGAGGAAGCCTATCTGCGGCGCGCCGCCCGTCCTGGCCACGGTCCGCGTGTTGTCCACCACGAGGGCGGTGCGAGGGCGGTGGTCAGGCCTGCGAGCGCGAGGCGCGGTGGTCGTCGAGCATGGCCGAGACGAGCGACTCCTGCGCGAACCCGGCGGCGACGAAGATGCCGCCCCAGTACCGGCGCACGTCGGCGTCGAGGCCGTGCTCGTCGTCGTCGACCGCGTCGGCGAGCACCTCGTCGTGCAGCGCCTCGACCTCGTCGTCGGTCTCGAGGCCGAGGCGCTGGGCGACGACGAGGCGGACGTCGGTGAGCGCGGCCGCGGTCTCGCGCGCGTGCTCACGGGTCACGAGGACGAGGCCGCGGTCGCCGTCGTCGTCCTCGTCGTCAGGCGCCGACGACGCCGACGACGACAGGACGTCGTCGATCGAGGTGCCCTCGACGATGTCGGCGAAGCGCTCCAGGCCGCGCACCTTGGCGGCGGCGATGTCGGTCTGGGTGAGGTGGCGGAACTCCGCGGCGACGGCGTCGTCGTCGCGCGAGGCGTCCGGGAGCAGGCGGCGGGCGGCGGGGTCGTCCGGTTCGCGGGGCGTGCCGGTCGACTGGGTGGTCGCCGAGAGCGTGTCGAGCGGGTCGTCGTCGGCGTCGGGCAGGCCGGCCTGCTCGCGCAGCATCGCGGCGACCTCACGGGCCACGCCCGCGAGCACCTGCCGCTCGGCCTCCTCCCAGTACGCCTCGTACCCGTCCGGGGCCGAGCGGAACGGTGTCATTCCGCGCCTCCGTCGCCCTGGGAGGAGCGCTGCATCGTGGCCCACAGGCCGAAACCGTGCATCGCCTGCACGTCCACCTCCATGCGTTCGCGGGGTCCTGTGGAGACGACGGCGCGGCCCTCGCGGTGCACCTGGAGCATGAGGGTGCGGGCACGGGAGGGCGGGTAGCCGAAGTAGCTCTCGAAGACGTACGTCACGTACGTCATGAGGTTGACCGGGTCGTTCCAGACGATGGTCACCCACGGGTCGGCGAGCGAGGCGCTCGCCTCGGTGTGGGTCTCGTTCTCGGTCCGCAGGCCGGGAGCAGCCGTCGTCACTGTCACTCCCCCAGCCTACGAAGACCGCCGCGCGGCTGTCGGGCAGTGCCACGGGTGGTGTATTTGGAAGGATCCTGTCGTAATGTGGTCCCCGCAGCGTGGCACCGGTCACGCACCGAACCTCCGGAGTACCCCTCATGGCGTCCTCGACCTCCGCCGTCGTGCTCGCAGCAGGCAACGACGACGTCTCCCGATCGCTGCTGACCCATCCGCTCGGCGACTCGACCGTGGTCCAGGCGGCCGTCGGCACCGTGTCCCGCGTCGTCGGCGCGGACCGCGTCGTCGTCGTCGTGGCACCCGGGGACACCGCGGTGCGCGAGGCGCTCGGCGACGGCTACACCTACGTCGAGCAGCCCGAGCCGCGCGGCACCGGTGACGCCGTGCTCGTCGCGCGCGAGGCGATCGAGGCGATGGGCACCGACCGGGTCCTCGTCTCGTACGCCGACACTCCCCTGCTGCGCCCCGACTCGCTGCGCGGCCTGCTCAACCGGTTCGCGCTCAAGGGCGCAGACCTGGCCATCCTCACCGCCGTCGTCGACGGCGCCGCCGAGGACTACGACGAGTACGGCGAGGTGGTCCGCGAGGCCACGGCGTCGGGCCACGCCCCGATCATCGCGATCCGCGACCGCGCCGAGCGGCACACCCCGCACCTGGAGCGCACCGAGATCAACGTCGGCGCGTACGTCGCCACCCCGGGCCTGCTGTTCGGCGAGCTCGAGGCCATGGCGTCCGACGACGAGCACCGCCTCACCGAGCTGGCCCGGCGCATCATCGGACGCGGCAAGTCGATCCACTCGTACCAGATCTACGACACCACCGAGGTGCGCGGCATCAACACGCCCGCGCAGCTCGCGCAGGCCGCCGACATCGTCCTCGCCCGCCTGTTCCGCCCCGTGAAGAACACCGACACCAAGATCGTCTTCGGCACCGGCGGCTGGCGGGCGCTCATCGGCGAGGGCTACACGCTGCCCAACGTCCGCCGCCTCACGCAGGCCATCGCCAACGAGATCACCCGCCGCGGGCTCGAGGCGCAGGGCGTCGTCATCGGCGGTGACCGCCGGTTCCTCTCGCGCGAGTCCGCCGAGGCCGCGGCCGAGGTCTTCGCCGGCAACAACATCCCCGTGACGCTGCTGCGCGACGACGTCCCCACCCCGCTCGTCACGTTCGCCGCGCCCTACCTCAAGGCGGCCTACGGCATCATCATCACGTCGTCGCACAACCCCCCGCAGTGGAACGGCATGAAGGTGTTCCGCGCCGACGGGTCTCTCCCGCTCGACGAGGAGACCGACCGGTACCAGGACGAGGCGAACTCGCTGTCCGTGTCCGACGTCGTCACCCTCGACCTCGAGCGCGCCCGCGAGATGGGCGTCGTCGTCGACGCCGACCTCGACGAGCCGTACATCGACGCGATCGAGCGCATCATCGACGTCGACGCGGTGCGCGGCTCCGGGCTGCGCGTCATCGTCGACGCCATGTACGGCACGAGCCAGTCGACGCTCGGCACGATCCTGACCGACATGCGCGTGCGCGCCGAGTTCATCCACGCCCAGCACAACCCGCTCTTCGGCGGCATCGCCCCGGCACCCGACTCGGAGCGGCTCCAGACGCTCATGGGCCTGATCAAGCGCGGCGACGGCGGCTACAGCCTGGGCATGGCCACCGACGGCGACTCCGACCGCATCGGCATCGTCGACGAGCAGGGCGAGTACGTCGACGCCAACGACCTGCTGCTCCTGCTGTACTGGTACCTGCACGAGGTGCGCGGCGAGCGCGGCGGCGTGGTCCGCAACCTCGCCACGACCCACCTCCTCGACCGGCTCGCGGCCCACTTCGGCGAGGAGTGCCGCGAGGTGCGCGTCGGCTTCAAGCACGTCACCGCCGGCATGGAGGAGATCGGCGCGGTGCTCGGCGGCGAGTCCTCGGGCGGCCTGACCGTGCGCGGCTGGCTGCTCGGCAAGGACGGCATCTTCGCGTGCGCCCTCGTCGCCGAGATGCTCGCCCGCACCGGCAAGACGATCTCCGAGCTGCGCCAGGCGATCTGGGACGTCACGGGCCGCCTCTACACCGCGGACGCCGACGTGCCCGCCACCCCGGAGATGCGCGTCGAGGTGCCCCGCCGCCTCGCCTCCGAGCCGCTGACCCACGTCGGCCGCTACCCCGTCGCGAGCGTGTCGCACCTCGACGGGACCAAGATCGTGCTCGAGGACGGAGGGTGGGCGCTGCTGCGCTTCTCCGGCACCGAGCCCCTGCTGCGCATGGTGGCCGAGGCCGCCACGCCCGAACAGGCGAACGAGCTTCTCGACTGGCTGAAGGGATTTGTGACCGCATGAGGTACGGCCGCTTCGACGAGGGCGCGCACGAGTACGTGATCGAGCGCCCCGACGTCCCGGTCTCTTGGACCAACTACCTGGGGACCCGCGACTTCTGTACGGTCATCGCCCATCACGGCGGCGGCTACTCGTACTACAAGTCCGCCCAGACGGGCCGCATCACGCGGTTCCGCCAGAACGGCGTGCCGCTCGACCGGCCCGGCAAGTACGTCTACGTGCGCGACGCCGAGGCCGACGACTTCTGGTCGGTGTCCTGGCAGCCGGTCGGCAAGCCGTTCGTCGGCCCGGACGAGGCCGTCCCGCTCGACGGCTCGGCCGGCCGCTGGACCTCCGCGCACGGCACGGGGTACTCGCGCTTCGAGTCGTCCTACCGCGGCATCGACGCCACCCAGACGGTGTTCGTCCCGCTCGACGACGACGCCGAGATCTGGGACGTGCGGCTGACGAACACCACGTCCGCGCCGCGCACCCTCAGCGTGACCGGCTACGTGGAGTTCTCCTTCCACACCATCACGGTCGACAACCAGAACCTGCAGATGTCGCTGTACTCGCAGGGCGCCGACTACGCGGACGGCGTCATCGAGGTCGACGCCTACTACGAGCCGTGGACGTTCCACCACTTCACGTCCGCCGGCCCGTCGGGCGAGGTCGCGGACTCGTTCGACGCGCTGCGCGACTCGTTCATCGGCGCGTACCGCGACGAGCGCAACCCCGTCGCGGTGTCCGTCGGGCACGGCTCCGGGTCGCAGGGCACCACGCAGAACCACTGCGGTGCGCTCACCCATGAGGTGACCATCGAGCCGGGCGCGACCGTGCGCCTGTCGTTCGTGCTCGGCTACGGGTCGCGCGCCGACGCCGGCCGGGCGATGCGGGCCAAGTACGCCGACCACGACGTCGTCGACCGCGAGTACGCGGCGCTCGTCGACCACTGGCGCGCCAAGCAGGCACGCTTCGCGGTGACGACCCCGCACGCGGGCATGAACGCCATGCTCAACACCTGGACGCTGCTCCAGGCCGAGACGTGCGTGGTGTGGTCGCGGTTCGCGTCGTTCGTCGAGGTGGGCGGCCGCACCGGCCTCGGCTACCGCGACACCGCGCAGGACTGCATGAGCGTCATCCACTCGAACCCGGTCAAGTCGAAGCAGCGCATCGTCGAGCTGCTGCGCGCGCAGACCGAGGCCGGCTACGGCCTGCACCTGTTCGACCCGGCCGACTTCGACCCGGACGCACCCGTGCTGCCCGACATCCCGTCGCCGACCATCGTGCCCCGCACCGACCGCGCGTCCCTGATCCACGGGCTCGAGGACACCTGCTCCGACGACCACCTGTGGCTCGTGCCGACCATCGCCGAGTACGTCAAGGAGACGGGCGAGACCGACTTCCTCGACCAGGAGATCACCTACGCCGAGGGCTCGAAGGGCACCGTCTGGGAGCACCTGGAGCGGGCGCTCGACTTCACGTCGCAGCAGATCGGCGCGAACGGCGTCGCCCTCGGCCTGCGGGCCGACTGGAACGACGGCATCAACCTGGGCGGCGGCGAGACGGCGCTCGTGACGTTCCTGCACGCGTGGGCCATCCGCGCGTACCTGGACCTCGCGGTCCCGCTCGGGCGGCACGGCGCCGTCGAGCGGTACGAGGCGGAGCTGGAGCGCCTCGCCGACGTGGCCGACAAGGAGCTGTGGGACGGCCGCTGGTGGCGGCGCGGCATCACCCGCGACGGCGTGCTGATCGGCTCGCAGGACAGCGCCGAGGGCATCACCACGCGCGAGCGCGGCATCGCCTCGATGGACGCGATCCACGAGCTGCTCGCCTCCGAGTACGGCAACCACCTCAACTGGCCGGCATTCACGAAGATCGACGACACCGTCGGGTTCCTCACCCGCGTGTACCCGGGCATCAAGGAGAACGCGGCAATCTTCAGCCACCCCAACGCGTGGCCGATCATCGCCGAGGCCATGCTCGGCCGCGGCAACGAGGCGATGGCGTTCTACGACGCGATCCTCCCGTACCACCAGAACGACAACGTCGAGGTGCGCGAGGCCGAGCCGTACGCGTACGTCCAGTTCATCTACGGCCGGGACCACGAGCGCTTCGGTCTCGCGCAGAACCCGTGGCTGACCGGGTCGGCGGGCTGGATGTACACGGCGGCGACCAAGTACATCCTCGGGGTCCGCCCGTCGCTCGACGGCCTCGTCGTCGACCCGACGATCCCCGGCGACTGGGACGGGTTCTCGGTGCGCCGCGAGTGGCGTGGTGCCGTCTACGACATCACGGTGCGCAACCCCGACCACGTCCAGCACGGCATCCGCACCGTCTCCGTCGACGGCAAGGCGCTCGAGGGGACGACGACGGTGCCGGTCGCGCCCGCGGGCACGACGGTGCGCGTCGAGGTCACCCTGGGCTGAGCCCGCGAACGCCTCCGAGCAGGCCGCGTCGATGGACGCTCGGCCTGCTCGGAGGCGTTCTGGGGCCTACCGTTCTCCTCATGACCGAGCTCGACCGGGGCGTCGACGCCCCCACCGACGGCGTCCTGCCGGCCGCACTTCCCCCCACCGCCCGACCGTCGACGGCGCTGCTGACCGACAAGTACGAGCTGACGATGCTGCAGGCCGCCCTCGCCGACGGCACCGCGCACCGCCACTGCGTCTTCGAGGTGTTCACCCGCCGCCTGCCCGCGGGCCGCCGCTACGGGGTGCTCGCCGGCACCGGCCGCATCCTCGAGGCGCTCCCCCGCTTCCGGTTCGACGACGCCGAGCTCGGGTTCCTCGAAGGGTCCGGGGTGGTCGACGCGCGCACGATCGACTTCCTCAGCGGCTACCGGTTCACCGGCAACATCGTCGGGTACGCCGAGGGCGAGGTGTTCTTCCCCGGTTCGCCGGTCCTGCAGGTCGAGGGCACGTTCGCCGAGGCGGTGCTGCTCGAGACGCTCGTCCTGTCGATCCTCAACTACGACTCCGCGGTCGCGTCGGCCGCCTCGCGCATGACGTCGGCCGCGGTCGACCGGCCCTGTCTCGAGATGGGCGCCCGGCGCGCG